>CAZTLH010000323.1:0-3810 GCA_964614335.1 uncultured Gammaproteobacteria bacterium | reverse complement strand
GGGCCAAAGTCAGCTTTTCTGCAGTAGGCTTCCTATTCTCGGACAGGCTCCTAGGGCCAACCCACAATCAATACACTGTAACAATGCACACTGATCATTCACTGGTAGCGGTCATAGACACCGGATCAAATGCTATTCGGCTACACATTTGCGGGCTTGACGCTGCCGGAAAATTAAATCTGGTGCAATATCGTCGTGAAGCAGTCCGTCTCGGCCAGGATGCCTTTACACTGGGACACTTGACTGAAGACACCATACAACGAACCGTTGCAGCATTTACTACCTTCAAAGCCATTATCAATCGATATCCGGTACATGCCATTCGTGCGACAGCAACCAGTGCCCTGCGGGATGCTCATAATGCGAATGAGCTGGCAACAAGGGTACTGCAATCCACCGGAATCAATATCGAGATCATCACCGGTACTGAAGAAGCTCGGTTAATTCATACTGCAATTCGGCACAAAATACCCGACCTGGACGAAATGACCGCACTTCTGATCGACATTGGTGGTGGCAGTGTTGAAGTCATGCTCGCTGACCATGGTGACATCGTGGTGCTAAAAAGTTTCAAGATGGGTACGGTCAGATTACTCGAACTCTTTCGAAATGCCCGGGATAACCAACAATTTACCAGTTTACTGAAAGAATACACGGAGGCCATGCAACAGAAAATTCAAAGCGAAATATCCGGTTTTACTATCGACTGCTGTGTAGGCACCGGTGGCAATATCGAATGTCTTGGTGAGCTCGGCGTGGTTCTGTTGAACAATGCGTCTGCATACAGCCTCAGTTATGGAGATGTAAAAAAGCTGGGTAAATTCCTAAGTGACCTGAGCTTTGATGAGCGTATCGAAGAACTGCAACTTCGCCCCGATCGCGCTGACGTTATCATACCCGCCTCACAGGTTTTAAAATCTGTCCTGAAACTGGCACGCCCGGCCGATCTTGTTATCCCGGATACCGGCCTTGCCGACGGCATTCTGGTCGAGTTGCTGCATCAACATAGCCTGGACTCCGTTAGTCTCGAGCGACAAGCCATCGCATGGGCTTCAGCACTGGCCAGAAAATTTCATGTCGATCTGGAGCATGCCAGACAAGTGAAATGGCTGGCCAGTGAACTATTTGTTCAGACTGAACAACTGCATCAATTGGCAAGCCGCTATAAACTACTGCTTGAAATCGCGGCCATGACACATGAATCAGGCATGACAATCCTGCCTACCGGTCACCACAAACATGCCTATTATTTGCTCAATGCATCACCAATGATCGGCTTGTCAAATAGTGAGAAAACCCTGGTCGCAACGATTGTTCGCTACCATCGAAAACGTTTCCCTGACCCGGAACACGAACCCTTTAAACAACTATCCAAATCAGACCAGCACTGTGCATATTATTTGATTGTTCTGCTACGTCTGGCGATCGCCCTCGACAAAGAGCGCAAGGGCCATGTCCACAGTATGCAGTTCACAGCATCCAATAAATGCTGGGAGCTTGGGGCCAGAGGCGAAGGTGATTTATTGCTGGAAGCGTGGGCCGCTCGCAAGCAAGTCAGCGGATTTGAGCAAGTGATGTCAGTTCCGCTGTCGATAAAATTCGGCACAAGCTGCCGGGATCAATAGTTGCCACCAATTTCTATTTGGGAACTTAAGACTTACACATCCTCATTGTGAGCGGCGAATAATTCCAACAAACGACGTTGGGCACTGAAGTAGTGACGTTTGTCGCGGATCCGCACCCGGACATAACCCCCATCCGAGCGCAAACGCCAGGATGAAGCCGTATCCCGAAGATAATAACGGAGCCCTTCTTTGATAACACGTCGTTTTAGCCGTGCCACCGACACAGGAAAGGCCGTCTCAACCCTTCCCTTGAGATTACGTATCATACAATCCGCACTGGAACAGTAGACTTCGGGTTTGCCACCGTTGCGAAAATAATAAATGCGCGAATGCTCCAGAAATCGGCCCAATACCGAGCGAACCCGAATATTTTCAGACATCCCCTTGACACCTGGCCGCAAACAACAGACACCACGTACAATCAGATCGATCTTTACCCCGGCCTGTGACGCCAGATAAAGGGCATCGATAATTTCTGTATCTTCCAGACCATTCATTTTGGCGATAATTCGACCGTGTTTGCCATTTGCAGCCTGACTCGCTTCATGTGAAATATGCTCAATCAAAACACGCTGCAAATCAAATGGCGCCTGTATCACTTTTTTCAGACGTGAGGCTTTGCCCAGACCCGTCAATTCCTGAAACAATTTGTGCACATCTTCACCAATACATGGATCTGAGGTCAATAAACCCATGTCGGTATATAGCAGGGTCGTAACCGCATGGTAATTCCCGGTCCCTAGATGGGTATAGCGAACAATCTGATCACCCTCCCGGCGTATGATCAACAACATCTTGGCATGGGCCTTGTAACCCACGATCCCGTAGACGACATGCGCTCCAGCCTCCTGTAGCGTCTCGGAAAGATGGATATTCTCGCCTTCATCAAAACGGGCCCGCAGTTCGACCACAACATTGACTTCTTTACCCCGGCTGGCGGCCTTGCACAGGGCATCCACCACCCGCGATTGATCTCCGGCACGATACAGGGTTTGCTTGATGGCCAGCACATTCGGATCTTCAGCAGCCTGTTCCAGCAAACCACGGAGGACATCAAATGACTGAAACGGGTGATGCAATAACACGTCTCGTTTTCGCAGTACAGAGAAAAAATCATCCGACTGCAGTAGCGATTTTGGCATTGTGGGTGTAAATACTGGGAATTTAAGGTCCGGCCGATCAACATAATCATAAACTTTCGCCAAACGATGCAGATTGACTGGACCGTCAACCCGATATAACGCATCAGCTGGCAAATCGAAATTCTTCAGTAGATAGCTCGTCATTTCAGCCGTACAACTTTCAGCTACTTCCAGACGTACAGAACGACCAAATTTTCGCGCAGTCAATAAACGACCTTTCACTATCTGTTTCAGATCAGCCATTTCCTCATCATCCAGATAGAGCTCGGTGTCCCGGGTTAAGCGAAACTGATAACACCCGGTCACAGTCATCCCGGGAAACAACTCATCTGCAAAGGCATGCATGATCGAAGACAGAAACACAAATCCAAAGGGCACACCGGAAACAGATTCCGGCAACAACACGATGCGAGGTAATGAGCGTGGTGCCGGAATAATGGCCAGTCGATGCTCCCGTCCAAAGGCATCCAGACCTTCCAGAGAGGCGATAAAATGTAGACTCTTATTCAAAATACGTGGGAAGGGATGCGCTGGATCGATCCCCAGAGGGCTGAGTACCGGCGCCAGATTGTCCCGCATATACCGCTTCAGCCAAATCTGCTGATCTTCATTCCATTGACTGCGTCGCAAAAAACAAATTCCTTCGGACGACAGCGCCGGTATTAAAGTCCGTTTCAACAAACGGTACTGATCATGTAACATGGCTAGCACATTATCACGCACATGCGCAACAAGTTGCTCCAGGTCGGCATGATCAACACCACTGTGGCGTATCCCATGTTCCTGTTTTTGTTTGAGTGCCGCAAATCGAACCTCAAAGAACTCATCGAGGTTGGCACTGGAGATACACATAAAGCGCAGTCGTTCGAGCAGGGGAATATCCGTGTCGCCTGCCATCGCCAACACCCGACGATGAAATGCCAACAGACTCAATTCCCGATTAAAATATCGCTTCGATTCTGTTTTTTCTTTATTTCCCATGTCATCTCCGGGCAACCAATATGGCCATTTATTGGAAGTAAAAACAATTAATACCTTTATGT
>CAZTLH010000322.1:0-3813 GCA_964614335.1 uncultured Gammaproteobacteria bacterium | reverse complement strand
TAGTCGTTCTATTTAACGAAAATGAGCGGAAAAATGGACCAAAGTCCGCTTTTCCGCAGTAGGCTCTCTGTTCACGGACAGCCTCCTAGTACAGCAATGTTGGTTGCTTATTGGTGTAAGTGGAGCGCTGTGATTGAATATAAAATGTTTAAAGCTTGTTCGAGCCACAGCTGAGATCGTAAGTATTTTCGAGTTGTGAATATACCTGGAGTGTAATTTAATGATTCAACGTCAAGGCCGAAAATTTACTGCGCTGATCCTGTTGTCTGTTATTTTTCTTGGGGGTTGCGCCGGCATACGCCACGGTGCTGCGAACATCACCAGTGTTCCGGCGGGTGCCGAGGTCATTAATATGGATGATGATACCCTGCTGGGTGTAACACCGGTCATAGTGTGGTGGAGTGAAGATGGCACACGTCGCAAGTTTGTAAATATCAGACTGCATAAAAAAGGGTTTCGTGACAAAACCTCGTTTTTCTGGTTAAGCCTTCGCCACGCCGACAAAAATTCTGCTCTGAAAGACCCCCAACTGGTTAAAGTCAACATGAGTGCCAAGTAGCGGAACAAATTGTTTGTAAATTCGTTAGCAATGGAACCTGGAGAGCCAATAATGTCCCGTAATATGTACACACGATTTTTTTTGCTGCTAAGTATCTTGTTGTCGTCAGGTTGTGCCGGCAATGCAGTCATGTTGCCGATGACCATACAATCGGACCCTTTGGGAGCGTACGTTTTGATGCGACAGCAAAACGTGCAAAAAACCGAGCCGGAATGGGTATATCTCGGCAATACCCCGCTGACATCACAGCGTGAGGTCAGTACAGACCAAAATCTGATTTTGCGGGTTATGAAAGAGGGATATTTTAATCAATCCAAGGAATGGCTGCCGGAGCAATTCAAGGTTGAACTGGAGAACAAAAAACGGGTTTTCTGGAATCCAAGACTGGTGCCATCGGCAGCCAAGTGATGTTTGCAGCTCCGCGCGAGCGTTTGATTTTTGCTCTGGACGTCCCTGATCCTGATTTTGCCAGAGGGTTGATAGAACAACTGGATGAAGAGGTTGTGTTCTACAAACTGGGTCTGGAATTGGCCATGGATGCTGGTTATTTTCCGCTGATTGACTGGCTTAAGGAACGCGGGAAAAGAATCTTTGTTGATTTGAAATTTTTCGATGTGCCGGCTACTGTTGCTCGTGCTGTAGCCAGGCTGCAGGGTCGTGGTATTGATTTTTGTACCATTCATGGCAATGATGGTATGTTGCAGGCGGCGGTCGAGGCAAAAAAAGACGTCAAGATCTTCGCCGTGACTGCACTCACCAGTCTTGATCGGGGTGATCTGGATGCACTTGGCTTTCAGTGTGATGTCCAGGAACTGGTATTATCACGTGCCCGGCGTGCTACGGATCTGGGCTGTGATGGTGTGATCGCCTCGGGTCAGGAAGTGGCCGGATTGCGTCAGGCACTGCAGAATCGTTTGTTGATTGTCACCCCGGGAATTCGGCCAGTTTTTAATGATGAACTCAATGATGGTCTGTCAGGAAATTCCAGACAGGATGATCAGAAGCGTGTGGTGACCGTGGAGGCCGCTTTTGAAGATGGTGCCGATTACATTGTAGTGGGTAGGCCGATCCGGGATGCGGTGGATCCGGCTGCTGCGGCTTCCCAAATACAACAACAGATCGCCAGAATTTTTCTGGCAAAGGAAAAAGTAAATGACTAAGGACCGATTCTTGCGTGCATTGCGACGTCAAGCGGTGGATTGCACCCCGATCTGGATGATGCGTCAGGCGGGACGATTCCTGCCCGAATATCGAGCAACACGCGCTCGTGCCGGCGATTTTCTGACCTTGTGCAAAACGCCGGAACTGGCCTGTGAGGTGACCTTGCAGCCGGTGCAGCGATTTCCTTTGGATGCGGCTATCATTTTTTCCGATATTCTGACCATTCCTGACGCCATGGGTTTGGGCTTGACCCTAAAAGAAGGTGAGGGGCCACGTTTTCAAAAGCCGGTGCGTCATGAAGAGGATGTGCGACAATTGTTTGTACCGGATCCGGAAACTGAATTGTGTTATGTCATGGATGCGATCAGACTGGCTAAAACTGAATTGCAGGGGCGGGTACCGCTGATTGGATTTACAGGTAGTCCCTGGACCCTGGCAACCTATATGGTTGAAGGACGCAGCAGCCGCGATTTTAAAATCATCAAGACCATGCTTTATGATCGCCCCGGACTATTGCAGCAGTTATTGACAGTCGTGACAGACGCAGTAATTCAGTATTTAAAGGCCCAGGCTGCGGCCGGTGTGCAGGCCATCATGATATTCGATACCTGGGGTGGTGTATTGGCTCATCAGGAGTTTCTGGATTTTTCACTCCAGCCTATGCAACGGATCGTGGCAGCCGTCAAGGCCAGTTATCCCCGGATACCGGTCATCGTGTTTGCCAAGGGTGGTGGTCAATGGCTGCCCGCCCTGGCCAGAACCGGTTGTGATGCCCTGGGTCTGGACTGGACCTGTTCACTGCAAACAGCCCGTAAAATCACTGCCGACAAGGTTGCCTTGCAGGGAAATCTGGATCCCACGGTCCTGTATGCTTCACCCGAAGCTATCCGTCAGCAGGTCGCTGCAGTACTGGCCGATTTCGGCGATGGGCCTGGCCATGTATTCAATCTGGGTCATGGTGTAAACCCGGATACCGATCCGGATCGGGCAGCAGTGTTGATTGAGGCTGTGCATGAACAAAGTCGTCGTTATCACCAACACGACGGATGACCAATCCGATTCGGTCGTCACAATACGATTGCAGTTCCCTCATTCATGATCACTAACTACAGACTGTCTCTATAAGGTGACCGTGAACGAAGGTTTGATTGTTTGTCGTCGGCGAACGAGACCCGTGTTATTTCATACTGGTCAGACCGCGGTTATTGAATTACGCTTAACATTACCTGACCCAATCCTATTTGGCGGTTCAGTTCATGAAGTCATTACGCACATTTCCTGAAGCCCAGCGCCGAGACGTGCGCTGTATTCTCGCAGATATTGATGATACCCTGACCAATGATGGTCAATTGACCGCCACGGCCTATACCGCCATGGAGCGTTGGCATCAAACCGGCAGATTGCTGATTCCTGTTACCGGCAGACCGGCGGGCTGGTGTGATCATATCGCCAGGATGTGGCCCGTTTCTGCCGTTGTTGGTGAGAATGGAGCCTTTTATTTCTGGTACGACCGCATAGCCAGAAAACTTCGTCGGTCTTATCGGGATGATGAGACCACTCGTACCAATAACCGACAGCAATTGCTCAGCGCACAACAGGCGATTTTGAAGTCGGTGCCAGGATGTGCATTGGCATCTGACCAGGAATATCGTGTTGCAGATCTGGCTATCGATTACTGTGAAGATGTGCCGGCATTGCCGGATGATGCGGCTGATCGTATTGTTGCTATTATGGAAGAATTCGGCATGACGGCCAGGGTCAGTTCCATCCATGTTAATGGCTGGTTCGGGGAATACAGCAAGCTGGAAATGTCTTGTAGCTTGTTGCAACAACATTTTTCTTTTGAATTTCCGGAGCAATTTGATCAATTGGTATTTATCGGTGATTCTCCGAATGATGAGCCGATGTTCGATTTTTTCCCGTATTCGGTGGGTGTCGCCAATATTCGTAATCAATTGCATCGTCTGCAGAGGCCACCGGCCTATGTCTGCAGAGGTGCTGGCGGCTATGGTTTTGCAGAACTGGTGGATTTACTGCTGCAATAGAACTACAAATTTCGCTTGAGCAATGATATCTGGCGTGTACGTGTCCCG
>CAZTLH010000321.1:0-3838 GCA_964614335.1 uncultured Gammaproteobacteria bacterium | reverse complement strand
GAGTCGTAGCGAGGGAAAGTGGATTTGAGGCCATTTTTTCGATCATTTGAGGCGAATAGTCGTTCTATTTAACGAAAATGAGCGGAAAAATGGACCAAAGTCCACTTTTCCGCAGTAGGCTCTCTGTTCTCGGACAGCCTCCTAGCCTTGCTGCAGCAAATCGCGTAAATCAATAATGGCCGTGTTGGCGCGGGCGATGTAATTGGCCAGTACCAGTGAGTAATTAGCAAACAAACCGAAACCACCACCGTTTAACAGGAACGGGCTGGTCATATTGCCTTGTGTCCCCTCCAGTTCCTGGATGATCTGCTGCAGTGATACCTGGGCGTTCTTCTTCTTCAGTACCTGATCAAAGTCATGTCCGATGGCTTTGAGGATATGCAGCAGGGCCCAGCTGGAGCCGCGGGCTTCATAAAACACGTTGTCGAGCTCCCACCAGCTGGTTTTTAGCTGCACCCTGGCCGGGGTTGCGGTGGACTGGGTTGCTGAACTGTCACCGGCCAGATCGGTATTGACCCGCAGTTGTCCGACACTGGCGCTGAGTCGTTGTGACAGGCTGCCCAGTCGTTTGCTGACGATTTCCAGGTATTGTCGCAAGTTGTCGGCACGGGCAAAAAACTGGCTGTTTTTCTGTTTCGGGTTGGCCATGCGGTTGATGTAATTGCGCAGATATTTGAGCCCCTTGCGATATTCGGATTCGGTACTGGGCAGGATCCAGGAATTATTGTTGAAATTCCATTGTGGCTCGGCACGCGACAGATCTGGGTCTTCGACCGACTGTGACTGGGAGCGGGCAAAGTGATTGCGCAGTGCTGCCAATGCATCCCGTTCCATGACCAGGGCGCCAAATTCCCAGTTGGGAATATTGTCCATCAATACGCCCGGTGGGGTGACGTCGTTGGATAAATAGCCGCCACGTTTGTTGAGGATAACATCACCAATCTTGAGCAGGGTGGCGGTGTAGTAACTGCCGGTGACCAGGTTTTTATCACCACCGGTGGCAGTAATGGCAGCCTGCCGGATATTGAAGCTGGCGGGCTCCTTGTTCCACAGCCAGCCAGTAATCAGCAAGGCAATGATTGCTGTTGCCAGCAATAAACCGACACTCCAGAACATGCCCTTTTCCCGCCAGGTGCGCGGGTGATACAGCTTTCCAACTCCGGTCATACCAAGGTGGAACTTTTCCCAGATTTTAATCAGACCGAAGGTAAATTTTTCTAACGCCATAGTACATATCCCAAGAGAACAGATTGTCCGGTTTCAGACCCGTAGTGCACACCCATACCATTACAGCTGTATGTGGGGGTGTACAACTGTGTATTCAACAATAGTTTTGCGCAGATTTGTTCAGCTTTGGTTCAGCCGCCGGCAGATATAGTGCAATCACGTTATTTGATAAGGAGCAGCAGACATGAGATATTCTTCCAAACTCGTAACAACAGCCGTACTGGCTACCTTGCTGGCAGCGCCCTTGTCGCAGACCGCACAGGCCAGTGGCAATGCCTACTATGATTATGCCACAGTCACGGATGTACAACCGATTATGCGCAGTATTCGTGTGGCCCAACCCAGCCGGCGCTGTTGGCAGGAATCCCGGCAGGTGCCGGTGCGTCACGGTTGGCGTCGTCATGATTCGGCAACACCAGAGTTGTTTGGCGCCATCCTGGGTGCGGCAGTGGGCAGCCGGTTTGGTCATGGCCGTGGTCGTGGATGGGCCACCGCTGCCGGGGCATTGCTGGGTGGTTCGATCGGACACGATATGAAATATGCCCATCGTCGTTATCGGAATCGCGATTATGGACAACGATACATCAATCGATCTGTACAGCGCTGTGAGGTTGTCAATGACTACATCACAGAACAGCAGATAGTAGCGTATCGGGTGCACTATCGATACAATGGCAGGGAATACACCATGCGTATGCGTGAGCGTCCGGGTTCCAGTATTCAGGTGTGGGTGAAAGTACGACCGTATAACAGCTGAAATTGGTGGACTTGTTGCAATAACGAATAGCTTGACTTGCCGTGAGATGAGAACATGATCATTCAATACAGTAGAAGACTCGGAATCATGCTTGTTGTTGCCGTTATGCTGACGGCGACGATGTCTGCCCGGGCTGCTGAACCGACTGCCCTGGATCTGGCTGTGGTCCGGATCCAGGATCAGACCGGAGGGCGGATTCTCAAGGCCGGACCGGTACGTGATGAAAACGGTCAATTCTTTTTCCGGATTAAGGTTTTATTGCCGGATGGCAGAATCAAGGTATTTTGGGTCAGCGCGGATCGTTAGGCAGAGTCCATGCGTGTGCTGCTGCTGGAGGATGAAGCCGCTTTAAGAGAACCCCTTGCCAGGGCTTTACGGGACAAAGGCTTTGTCGTCGACGAGGCTGCAGATGGTGAGGAAGGATTGTATTTTGCCACCGAGTATCCCCTGGACCTGGCAATCATTGATCTGGGTCTGCCAAAACGCGACGGAATTTCTGTCATTACGGAACTCCGGGCGGCAGGGAAAACCTATCCGGTGCTGATTTTAACCGCACGCAATCGATGGCAGGAAAAAGTCGAGGGTCTGGAGGCTGGTGCCGATGATTATCTGGTCAAGCCATTTCATGGTGAGGAATTACTGGCCAGAATGCGGGCCCTGCTGCGTCGTTCCGCCGGTTCGCCCACCAGCCAACTGCACAATGGCCCACTGGTAATTGACAGTAAGGCCGAGACGGTACATATCCTTGATCGACAAGTAGATTTGACAGCATTTGAATATCGGTTGCTGCACTACCTGACGATGAAATTGGGGCAGCCAGTTTCGAAACAGGAATTAACCGAGCACCTCTATGCTGAAGACGATGATCGTGACAGTAATGTGCTTGAAGTTTTTATCCGCCGTCTGCGATTGAAGCTCGATCCGGATAAAACGTTGTTACCGATCGATACGGTGCGAGGGCGTGGCTATCGGCTACGCGAACTGGATAAAAAGTGAAACTCTCCCTGCACCAGCGGGTGCTAGGTGCTGCTTTGCTAATATTGCTGTTGTTTCTTGGGCTGA
This sequence comes from uncultured Gammaproteobacteria bacterium, assembly GCA_964614335.1. Classification (GTDB taxonomy): domain Bacteria; phylum Pseudomonadota; class Gammaproteobacteria; order Arenicellales; family DRJH01; genus DRJH01. Next base: position 792 of record CAZTLH010000321.1, on the reverse strand, counting down.
CCGGTGTTGTCCTGGAGCGTTCGTTCAATGCCAGTATCCTGGTTGCATTACAACGACAACTGGCCAGCACGCTATATCTGGTGCTGGCTGTTGCAGAGCCGGATTCCAAAGACCGTGTTGGCGTCACCGGTGAGTTGCCTGACCCGGTTTTACAATTGCCCGAATCTGGCTGGATGGCCTGGATTGTCAAACCACAAAACCAGCTCGACTGGCAATCGCCTTCTGCTGTGGGCCACCATTATATCGCTTCGGCCTGGTTGGCAACCGGGCAACAAAAATTTACGACATTAAATTCCGGGAATGACCGACCAGGCTATCGCCTCGCCATGGCGGTAGCTTGGGAAGTGACAACAGGCGAGTCGCTACAACGGCTGGTTGTGGTTGAAAATGATGGGGCTGGTTTGGAACAGCAGCGCAGTATCTTTCGTAAAACCCTGTGGACCAGTCTGTTGCTGGGTGCTGTCTTGTTGCTGCTGGTGATGGCAGGGATATTGCATTGGGGTTTGTATCCGTTGCGTCTCGCAGAGCGCGAACTGGCAGCAGTCGAGGCGGGTAACCGGCAACGATTGCGCACAGAATACCCGCGGGAGCTGGCGGAATTAACTGGCCGTATCAATGCATTACTGGATGCAGCAGAACAACGTATGCAGCGACGTCGCCATGCCCTTGCAGACCTCGCGCACAGTCTCAAAACACCATTAGCTGTACTGCGGCAATGGCTGGATGGATCGGTAGACAGTCGGCAAGATCCGATGCCGGGCGAACAGCTAGAGCGTATGGACCGAATGATTC
>CAZTLH010000320.1:0-3845 GCA_964614335.1 uncultured Gammaproteobacteria bacterium | reverse complement strand
ACATAGAACTCATCGGGGTTCACCGAGCCCTGTACCACACATTCACCCAGTCCCCAGGCAGAAGTGATAAATACGGCATCGGTGAAGCCGGACTCGGTATCGATTGAAAACATGACACCCGAAGCCCCGATATCACTGCGTACCATACGCTGGATCCCGGCCGAGAGGGCCACTTCATTGTGATCAAAGCCCTGATGTTCACGGTAAGCGATGGCACGGTCATTGAACAACGAGGCAAAGACTTCATGGATAGCCCGTAACACGGCATCGAGTCCGCGGACATTCAGAAACGTCTCCTGTTGGCCGGCAAAAGAAGCATCGGGGAGATCCTCTGCAGTGGCCGAAGAGCGCACCGCGACGGCCAGATCGGTGCCACTCACTGCCGTCAGTCGGGCATAGGCTTCGGTGACCGCCTGCTGTAGCGGCGGTTGCAGTGGGGTTTCCATAATGGTGTTGCGTATCTTTGCGCCTGCTGTGGTCAGGGCATTGACATCCTCGATATCCAGATCAGCAAGAATGTTCTCGATTGCTCTAGCGATGCCGCCGACTTCGAGAAATTCCCTATAGGCATCCGCCGTGGTGGCAAAGCCGCCGGGGACATGGATGCCTGCACCACTGAGATTGCTGATCATTTCACCCAGAGAGGCGTTCTTTCCACCCACACGGGGTACATCATTCATGCCAAGTTGTTCAAACCAAAGAATATATTCAGTCACGTTTGCTTTCCTTGTCTGTCAGGAGATTGCCAAATTGTTGTCAATTCAGGGCGATGACTATGGTCGGAGACCATACGAATCACGTATGATCCGGGCCTTCGCCATCGATGCTGTCGCCAGCCATTTTTCTACAATGTCGATTTTCACTCAACTGGACAAGAAAAGCCATGACCGAACGCCATGTTTTCATTATTTCTGACCGAACTGCCTTGACGGCGGAAACGCTGAGCCACAGCCTTTTGACCCAGTTTCCGGGTACTAATTTCAATACGCGTATCAGGCCATTTACCGATAGCCTGGAAAAAGTACAGATTGTGGTCGAGGAGATCAATCAGACCAAAGCGGACAAAGGTCGAAAGCCACTGGTTTTTTGTACTTTTGCGGATCAGGACCTGTCACAAAGGATCGGTGCCAGTGATTGTGCATTCTTTGATTTTTTTCGGGCTTTTATCGGTCCCATGGAAAAAACCCTGGGTGAACGTTCTTCACACAGTTCCGGTAGTTCTCATGGGGTGGGAGATCGCACCCACTATGCCACCCGTATTGATGCTGTAAATTATGCCATGCGTGCGGATGATGGCATGTACACCAGTGGTTATGCTCGGGCTGACATTATCCTGGTGGGGGTGTCACGGGCCGGAAAGACGCCTACCAGTCTTTATCTGGCCATGCATTTTGGAATTTATGCGGCCAATTATCCGCTGGTCGAGGAGGATCTGGAGCGACAGGAGCTGGTCAAGGTACTGGTGCCCAGTCGTCACAAGTTATTCGGTCTCACCATTAATCCGGAACGCCTGCAACGAATTCGTCAGGAACGCCGCGCAGGCGGTCGTTATGCGGATATACGTCAGTGTCGTGAGGAGGTTGCCCAGGTCGAAGCCCTGTTTCGTCGCTTCGGTATTCCATTTGTTGATACCACAGCCATGTCAATTGAAGAAATCAGCACGACGATTTTATATCAGGCTGATCTGCGTCGGTGAATGCGGGTGTCGCCAATGCAGCAGTTTCTGCTCACAGCCGGTATGCCGTGCAACGGCTCAAAGATTTGATTTGACTTCTTTGAGTAACTGTTCGATTTCCTGTCTGCGACCCGCATCCGCGATAGCACGACCGGGTCGTGGCGGAGCTTTGAGTGCTTTTTTCAATACCACCACCGCTTGTTGATACTCACCCTGTTTGTTTAGAAAATCACCATAAAAATAGTTTGCATCGATGCCGTCAGGATTTACCTTCAGGCCTTTTTCCAGGTATTGACGGGCTTTCTTGTTGTCACCAAAAGCCAGTGGCCAGCCGGGTACCTGGTAATACAGACTGCCCAGTGAGGTATAGATGGACCCTTGCAGGGCATCCGGTTTGATGCTTTCGGCCTTGAGCAACAGCTTGTGGGCTTTTTTGACCAGTGACAGGGCACCAAAACCGCCTTTCTCCCCCGCCAGTGTGCTCAGGATAATGCCTTCCCAGGTCAGTGCTTGTGCACTATTCAGGTTCTGGCTGGTTACAGTCGCCGCCTGTTTGGCGAGTGTTTCGAGAGCCGTTTGACGTTTGTCCTTGGGTGTTTGATAACGTGCCTTGGCCCATTGCTGTTGTAATTCCGTTACGGCCTGGTCGATGCCGGCAGCATAACCGGGTGCAGTCAGAAAACTACTGCTTGCAAATATCAGGAGCAAGCCCGGGCGAAATATTTTATGCAGGAAATTCATGGATCTGGACCTCAGTGATAGAAAATGAATGAATCAGTTGGATGATTTTGTGGCAAAGTTGGCCGCAATTCGGTTCTGTTTTAGTAGTGCTTTACTGACAAGTTTAGGGAAAACGGCATTGATACGGGCAAACAAACGTTCCGGAAAGCCCAGGTGTTGTTCATCAACATCATTTTCGATGGCCTGGATGATTTGTTTGGCAATGGGCTCGGGTGTATCCATCTTCATGCTGACCGCCTCTGCCATACGCAAAACCGGCCCGCTGTTGAGTGCGGTTCGAATGGCTCTGGGTGCGATATAGCTGACACCAATCGGGCTGTCAGCAAGTTCCCGGCGCAGGGCTTCCGAGAAGCCACGCAAACCAAATTTACTGCTGGAATAGGTGGTGAAATAGGCAAAGCCGATGGCACCAAAGGTGGAGCCAATATTGACAATGCGGCCATGGCCGCGCTGTTGCATCTGTGGCAACACGGCCCGGCTGAGCAACATCGGGGCGATCAGGTTGACTCGCATGATTTTTTCCAGCATTTCAGGATCTTCTTCAATAAACGGACTAAAGCTGGTCAGGCCGGCGTTGTTGATCAGTAGATCAATTGGCCCGATCGCTTGCTCGGCCTCGGAAATGACTTCACTACAACGTGAAGAATCTGCCAGGTCTGCGATGATGACAGTCGCCTGGCCGGAATCCGTATTGATGCTTTTGGCGACTTTCTCCAGTTTGTCTGCGGATCTTCCTGCCAGAGCCAGATGGGCACCACGGGTGGCGAGTCCTTCAGCCAGATATTGGCCGAGACCACCACCTGCGCCGGTGAGTAAAATATTGCTGCCTTTAAGTTGCATTTGTTTGCCGATTTAATGGTGTGATTATTTAATAATGGCCAGATTGTATCGCCACAATGCTTAAGCCTGGCTTAAGTGAGATACAAAATTAACTCCAAATCCAGATATCTGCAAATCCAGGCATCTGTAAATCCAGGGTTTGAGGGAGCTGTCGATGTAACGTTATCGTTTTTCGGCAATCAGTCGATCGAGTTCGATCTTGACTTGAGGCAGTATTTCACTATAGCCAAATGCCCCAATATCCTGTTCACCTCGTTTTAAATTTACCTTTTTTGGGCCGCACCATAAACCGATATCTGCGCTATCGGTTTCCCCGGGACCATTGACCCGACAGCCCATAATGGCGATGGTAATGGCGTAGTTGCTCGCATAGCTGGCCAGAGATTTGACTTCACTGGCCAGATCGATAAACGCCTCGTTCTCCACCCGCGAGCAACCCGGGCAACTGATGATATTCAATCTCTTAGGGTCCAGTCGCGTATTTAGCACCCCACCCGCCGCAATAACACCAAGGCTTCCTTTGCCTCCTTCGCCTTCCCCTACTTTTTTTTGCTAGTGCCATTGTCCACACGCCCCGGCCCTCTGACCC
>CAZTLH010000319.1:0-3851 GCA_964614335.1 uncultured Gammaproteobacteria bacterium | reverse complement strand
TGGGAGCCGTAGAAGCGTCTGGAGCTCCGTCGTTGTGCAAAGAAATTGCCAAGTGCCGGCGCCGGCCATACTTGCATTTATTACAACAGGCTTTGACCAATCACCTGGGTTTGCCGATTGCTCCCACAATGACCTGCCGACGAATTGTTCGTATCGCTATCCATCCAGCATGCCAGCGTCATGGCTTTGGGAGTGTCCTGTTACGACATATTCAGATTGAGGCACAAAGAGACGAGACAGACCTGTTGGGCAGCAGTTTTGCTGCCACCAGGGATTTGCTGAAATTCTGGGGTCGACAAGGTCTGTGCGGCGTCCGGATTGGGTTGCATCGCCATGCTGCCAGTGGCCAACATTCGGCCCTGGTCGTGCAAGGGCTATCGGTCGCTGGTCGAAAATTGAGCCAGTCGGCCCGACGACGCTTCCTTGATGCGTTCGAACATCAATTGGCAGGCCCCCTGCGAACACTGGAAACCGATCTGGTAATAACACTGTTACAGGGCAACAAAAAATGGAACCCGTCATTACAGCTGAAAGACTACGATCTCGAGATGCTCCAGGCGTTCTGTGATGGCAGACAACAGCTTGCACAATGTCTCGCAACCATTCACCGTGCAGTCTGGTATTTTATGACCAACACCGATCTCGATGAAATGACCACACCGACACTGCAAACACTGATCAGACTCGGCTTGCAATACCAGGATTTTGCCGAAGTTGGCCGTACTACAAGCCAGCTAGACTGTCCTGCTCTTCTATCCGGCCTGCGCCAGGAGCTACTAAAGCACACACAAACATCAAAAATCGCAGCTAGAAATTCGATAACAAGGATTTGCAGGCAGTTTTAGAGCGCCTCTCGTCGCCTTGCAGCACCCTATCCCAGAGTAACAAAATCCATCACTTACAATTTTTAATTCAAGAGCCTTTGCCATTTATGGGGATCGAGAGAGAAAACAACCAGCACTTATCGACAACGGCTCTGTCTTTCTGATTAGATTTTGTGGTTTATTCAATATAACCCTGGGCGCGGCTCGAGCCGAAAACGCAGAACCTTTCTACAGGGTGGTGGCAGATAATTCTGTTTTTGCAAGAACCGTCGACACAATCGTCGTTGCTTTTTTACCGGGAACTGCTGGAATTTTCTTACCCATCTTTTTACATGCTGGCGTTTTTTTCTCGGCATCGAGAGAAATTTCCGTGTACTCCTCAACAGCTGACGTTTTCGTGGTGGCGGATAGTCGCTCCATCGGGTTTCGTGTCGACGCAACAAATGGCGTTCCGCAGCACTCAAGTCCTTCCAGTCCGGGTTACGTTCCAGTTGATCGAGTCTTCTATCCGGAGTGGCTAGTTCTGCCCTTGGTGACACATACGTCCCCGATTGTTCCGTAATTTTCGCGGCCATCTGATCCGGATCTGAAATCTGCGCCTGCAGCATTGGCTGATAACAGATCAGAAACAGACCAAGGAATAATCTAGCCGGGTGTATTAGGCAGTGTGCGGGAGTCATCTGAACCTTCTTGCTGGGTATCAAGCCATAGATAAAAATCGATATTTGCATACATCTCCTCTCGTGGAGAAGCATAAGCCGCAACCGTTTCCTGAACGGGCAGCGCTGTTTGAGCGTCTGTTCCGGCCGGCAACCAGCTGCGCCAGACAAACAATACCACAAACACACTGGTCAATAATGGAAGGGTGGCATAAAGCCAGCGAAAACCATGACCAGCGGGTTCTGCTATTGCCTCCGCCCGTCTTTGGGCCAGCTGTGATGGCAACCAGGGTTGTACACGCTGCTCCAGATCAATCTGGGATTGTTCAAGTGCCGGGCCGAATTCCAGTGACTTTGAACATTGATGACACTGCTGCAAATGTCGGGCAATTTCCTGACCACGTTCTGATTGTCGCGGACTACGTCCAGCGCGATAGGCATCAAGTTCCGTAGTATCGGGATGTTCAGTCGTATTCATGATCCAGATCCGTTAACTGTTTGCGTAACATTTGCAGGGCACGGAAATGATGCTGCTTAATCGTACCGGCAGAACAACCGAGAGCCGTCGCAGTTTCCTGCACACTCAGGCCCTGCCATTCACGCAGGATAAAAGTCTGGCATTGACGCTCGGGCAATCGTTCCAGTGCGGCCTGGATCTGCTGCCCCAGCTCCTGACTTTGCAGCTTTCTTTCAGGTTGCTGCACAGGTGAATTCATTTCCACACCAGCGCCGGACTCCAGCATATCATGCTCAGAACGGTTTTCAGATGAATCCCTGGATACAAAGAGTGACAACATTTTCCCCAATCGATCATGCAGGAGATTGCGTCGTTGTATATCGGTAATGCGATTACGCAAAATTCGATAAAAAAGTGCCGACCACGATCCGGTAGGTTTGGACTGGTATTTTTCTACAAGTTTCAACATGCTGTCCTGAACCACATCCAAGGCAAGATGATGGTCGTGTAATGCGTATAACGCAATACGATAAGCATTGCGCTCGACCACTGCCAGAAAATGGTCGAGCGTTGCAGTATCCTCTTCCTGGACTATGTTCAGGTTCCTGTCTGACATCCAAATCCTGTTAAAGGCAGGTTGCAGGCTGGCAATTTGTGACTGAGGTGCCAGCCCATTCCCTGTACTATAGCAAAACATTCTGTACAGCCTCGAGTTTCAATCACTATCTCCAGTGACAGACGCGGCGACCACGCAGACCACGATGACAGCGCCAATGGGGCCTTGGCACTACCACAATTGGTCTGGGCGTCGTCGCCACGAAACGGATGGGTGGAATACCGATACTGACAAAGATTCTGGCTGAGGCCGGATTTGACAAACTGCCGACAGATAACAGGACTACTGCGGCCAGAGATTGCAGGGAACGGCGAATGGTACGGGTTTTGTTGTTCATGGATTCTCTCCTCAGAGTGGGTTCGTACTGTATACAACGTATCGAATCCAAAAAGGATGACGACAGGAGATCATTTTTTTTCAACAAACACGTTCACCTGTTGCACACAGTGACCGTAGCTGATTTCAGCGGTTCGCTGAGTAGTTCCGTTTATTATTTGTTGTATGCGAGGATTAGACAGCTCGTGGATAAATCACCTTACCTACACGGTTGATATGATCGAGATAATTTTGGTTCTTTACGTCATGGTAATTCTGAAAATCGACTTGATAAGGAATATCAGAAGCGTCCAAATCCAGTAATACCGCAGCAATAATATCCTGACTGAGTTGTTCACCATAAGCAACAAGGTCAATATCACTACGTTTGTTATATGTACCGTTGGCACACGAACCGTATAACTTTACCTGCTCAATGGCAGTGTATTGTTGAAATATATTGGCCAGTATTTTTAACTGCTACTCTGTTAAACCCGTGATCTTAATCGTTCGTTTATTTCTGATAAAAACTGCAGGTAAAGCGCATTTAGGATGGGTAGATAAAGCGCATCAATACGCTCGATAACGGCTTCGAATTTTGCAAAATCGTAGGTATGGCTCATCAATTACGGTCACCAATCATTTTTAACCAGGGTTCGGCATCAGCGATATATTTACTGGCATAAGCTTACCCGACAACACTTTTTGGCGATATTTTATCCAGGCTGATACCATCGTATTCCATTCTGTCTTTCAACATATTCCATGCCAGCTCATAGGTATATTCAAAACGCTGGATAATACTCTCTTTTTCTAGCTGACTCATATTGTCACGGTCGCTTTCCATTGCCTCACGCAATAATAAAAAAACACGTTTAAAGTTATCAAAGCGTTGCTGCCATCGAATATCCTGACTACTCATAACCCATATCGTTACCATCATCTCCCATCGATTGTTTTCTGAGCTTCGATGCCCAGGA
>CAZTLH010000318.1:0-3854 GCA_964614335.1 uncultured Gammaproteobacteria bacterium | reverse complement strand
CCGCCGACCGGCCCTTGCCGCGCAGTCACTTTAATCCTATTGCCCCCCAACCCGTGGAATGTCGAAGCACACTTGTTAAGCCATACCCTATGCTTTTATGTATACGATACAGACTTCCTGTCCAATCAGCAATTAACTGTTAGAGAAGTTTATGACTGAAAATTCGTTGTTTCGATATAGAAAATACATGTAGGGCCTGCGCAACAACCACTGCTGAATATTCATCGTACTTGTAACACAGCAGTTGATCACCCTCTGGCTACCGTAATCACCACAAAGCAATGGAAATGCGATGAATTCATTGTATTTCTTGATATAATTCAGTGGCTACCGACAAATGATCACTTTGTGATCTCCGCATGGAACGACCAGAGTGGATTGAAAAGATCAATAACCTTAACCGCGGAGGGTCGCAGAGGAAAATTTGCCTTCCTAATTCCATCTCCCACCGCCGGGCGGGTCAGGTCGTAGCCGCTGTTGCAGGTAGTGACCCGGGTAGGAGACTGTCCGAGGGCAATAACAGCTCCGGTGGATCCAGTCGGATGCCTTGTTTCTGCCGTTCGACGACAGGCAACACATCCATACTGGGCCAGTGGCCAGACAACAGTGCCTGGGCATATTCGTGCAATCCGGCTGTGGTCATATTCAGACTACTCAATTCGGCATTGTAAACGAGTCGATGCCAGCTTGCCGTCAGCTGTGTTTCCTCGGTCTGCAACAGCAGATACCAGCCATCCGGCGTACCGTCATTTGCAGGCAGACCGATGACACCGGCATTGAGCCAGGCCCTGGCACCAAAACACTGACCAAACGGCAACCCACTATGACCGGCTAAGATCACATCTGCGTCGATACTTTCGATTTCGGCAACTTTCGCCCCCGTGCTGGTAGAAGGGAATATAAACTGACTGATCTGCCGGACACTACCGTGAATAACAGCAAAATGCCGACCCGCCAATGAAAAACGGATTCTCCGTGGCAGTGCTGCCATCCATTCTCTACAGCTGTCGTTGATCAGACGATTGGCATAGGCATACCAACCACGTGACAATACCGAGCAAAGGGTATCCTCGGCAAAGCCACAACCACAATCGTCGGCTCCGGTGGCCAGAGATTCTTCACAGTTACCCATTAACACCGGAATCTGCCAATCCCTTATTCGATCAACCGTGGCCTGAGGTTCTGCACAATAAGCGACAACATCACCGCTACAGAGGATATTTTCTGTAGCAATATGTCGTTTCTGAGCTACTTTCTGTAATGCTTCGGTAGCAGCCAGATTGCTGTAAGGCCCACCGAAAACCAGTACGGGCCCAGTGAGCTCACCAAGATCGATTTCAGCAGTTTTCTTCACTACGGCTTGTTGCATGACTCAACCACAAAATAAACACAGTCACTCTCGACCTGGCGTATTGGCCAAACCTCGGGTTTCACGACGACACAATGGAATTCCCTCTGCATGCGGGTTTTCATACAGACCTAGGAGCCTGTCCGAGAATAGGAGGCGACCGGTTTGTTGCTCCTGCAAAACTGGCACTTCCGCCATCCATGGCAGTCGTAACGAGGGAAAGCGAATTTAAGGTAACATCTCATGGTTTGAGTAGACTTCTATTCTCGGACAGTCTCCTGGTCAGCTTTGAACTGCAGGTTCGATGGTGTGTTTGCCTCTGCCACCGATCCAGAATAGTGAACATGAAGAGATCATCACAAAACCCGATATCAGCAACAACTTGGTATATTTGTGATATTCGCCGAGCAGATGACTATATCCAGATGATTCGACAAAATACAACACTGCACCGGTCATGGCGATGGCGAACGAAGCCACATAACTCCACACCGGAATATCCTCACGTCCGCCCCACAAGACAAAGAAGATCACCGGTGCCAGATACATCGAGGCGGTACCACTGACGGCCACGGCACTGAACAGGTCCTTGTTCCCCAAAAACACCAGTCCCAGCCCCAGGAGCATAAAAACCACCATCACCAGACGGCCATTTTTTAAACTCAATCTCAACCAACCCATGTCTGCGACCAGCAGTTTGGCCGCACTGGATAGTGCACTATCGAGTGTCGACATGGCCGACACCACCAGTGCCGCATTAAACAAAACCATCGGCATAGTACCAAGTAACAACAATAGCACAGAATTCATGGACTGCCCTGCACTGGCATGGGCACCGGCGGTCACTCCAAGAGCTCCAAATGCAAGGATACAAAGCATACTGATCCAGGCTGCGTGATAAAAACTGCGACGCGTGGTTTCACGGTCCGCCAAAAAGCCCCGATCCATCATCACCGGGTCATGCAACGGATAACTCCAGATCTGCAAGAACGCTACCAGTAGCAATATCGGGCCAGGTTCGCTGATAGAAAATGGTTTAAACCATAGATCCTGAAATTCGACCACACCATTGCCAATGGTCAAAACCATTAATAACAGCAGCAAGACCAGAAACAATCCCATTTGAAAAACATCGGTCTTTAGCGAAGCCTGCAAACCACCGAGCATTGAATAGAGTAAGGTCACGACGGCAAAGCTCATAATGGACAAGGTATACAATCCGGATCCGGTCGCACCAAACAAAATCCCGATGACCAGCAAATTGGCGAATACCTCACTGACCAGACGCACTGCAACCACAAAATTATAACAAGCCGTCCCCCAGACGCCAAAACGGGCTGCCAAAAAGGCCTGGACACTATCGAATCCATGATCGAATCGCAGACTGTCGATAATCCGGCCACCGGTCAGGAAGGACAGATAATAGGCCGCATAGGCCAGAGTCCCCCAGATACCATAATAAAAACCCAGAATGGCGGCATTCATCAGGGAACGGGCGAAGATCCAGGTCGTAACCTGGGAAAATACCAGGGTCAGTAACCCCGGTTGCCGACCATCAGCAGACAGGCCACGAAAAAAACTGCCTTCGTTGCCTGCCCGTGGTGCCAACAGGACAGAAGCAGCAGCGATAAAGATTGCAAATACGGGCAAGACGTAGGTCATCTGAAAATCCAAAAAAGGAGCGATTATACAACAAGAGCAGACTGATAACGCGATTCTGACCCAATGGCAACCAGGAAGGCAGGAAATCCCCGATTCACTGCAGCTCCTGTACCAGCAGCAGTTTGTTCTGTCCATGCTGTTTCGATGTATTACACATTGAATGGCGCAGTCAAAACAGAGACTTGCTCGAAACCGGTCTACTGCATGGTAGGACTGCTAAAATACGAAAAAGTTGCCTGATAAACTTGATCAATAGCAACATTCAATCTTCTACCCGCAATCAGGTGGTTGCACCCACTGGCTCGGCATCAGTCGATTCCTCCGCCTTGACAAACACAAGCTGGTTACGGCCCTGATCCTTGGCCTGGTAAAGTGCCTTGTCTGCCCTTAACAAAAGTCTTTCGATCGTGTCACCCTGAACCACATTGGTAACACCCAGACTGATCGAAATCTGTTTCCCGGCCAGCTCCGGGATCTCAAGAGCCTGCACCTGGGCCCGAATACGTTCTGCCCTTTGCCGTGTATTCATTTGGTTACTTTCTGGCAACATCAAGGCAAATTCTTCACCGCCGATTCGGGCTAACAGATCACGATTTCGTATCGCTTGTGACATACAATTGACCACTCGCTGCAACACAAGATCCCCGGTTGTATGCCCGAACTGGTCATTAATGGCTTTGAAGTAATCGATATCCACCATAATGAAACCGCTTTCACCAGCGGTATTGTTTGCTGATTGCCGCTGTAAAATATGTTCAACCAGGGCGATAAAAGACCGTCTGTTGGTGATACCGGTCAAGTAGTCGGTTTCTGAAATGTGGGTAATCTTCTTGTTGGCATGGCG
>CAZTLH010000317.1:0-3860 GCA_964614335.1 uncultured Gammaproteobacteria bacterium | reverse complement strand
GCATTGAGCTTCTCGATCAGGTAGTGTAGCCCATGGGCCCGCAGCGGCTCATGATATTCCAGCTTCTGCAGGTAGTCCTCACGCCCCCGATAGGAAGTGCGAACCGAGATATGATCGGTAGTCACACCGAGGTATTGCAAACATTCCTGGACGTAAATCCCGACTGTGGATCCACCACGCCACAAACCGACGATTCAATCAGGACTTCATCCTACAGTGGTATCGATGGACGCTCTCACCAGGTCAATATCCACGGTATGAATTATCTGATTGATCATTGTCATCATGATGACCGGCTGTTGATTGTTGATGATGTATTTGATACCGGTCTCACAATACAGGCCATCCTGTCGGAGTTGAAAAATCAGGCCAGGCACAATACCCCCGAAGACATTCGCGTCGCTGTGCCCTATTACAAACCTTCAAGAAACCAGGTGAACCTGAGCCCGGATTATTTTCTGCATGAAACCAGCCAGTGGCTGAAATATCCGCATTCCCTGGAAGGCCTGAGTGTTGATGAAGTTGCCCGTAATCGGCCACAACTCTATGCGCTCGTCAAGGATCATCTGGACTAAAGGGTCACCCTGGAATGACCAGGGCATGGCCAAGTCGGATCGTTTCAGATCTGCCGACGTATACCCTGATGTCAGAAAACCGGGCTCCGCCAGCCGATCTGTTTGGCCAACACTGCTTTTCCGCAGTAGGCCTCCTAGTCTTTTTGATTTTGCAATTGACCCAGTGAGATGCCATTGCGCCACAGGGTCACGGCTCCGACCGAAGCGATACTGAGCATGGAGAGTAATTGTACGCTGGCCACCATAGCCAACGAATCTTCCTGGCTGAGTCCAAAGCGGTTGAGGGCAAAAATCCCCCCGACCACAAAAGCGCCGGGGATCCGGGCTAAACGGGTGATGATGATCAGGAAGCCGAGAAAAACCACCAAAAAAATGTAGTCAATGAAATTCAGTAATACACCGAAAGCCAGTCCGGCCCATAAAAAATGACTGGCTGCCACCAACTTCATGAGGGCACTTGCGACAATGATTCCGGCGCTGCTCCAGAATTGCCGAGGCCAGACCACTCCTTCGGCGAAGGTGAGAAGTAGTTGCTCCGATCGTTCGACTGCCCGTTTCGGTAACAGGCGGGTGAGCCGTAACAACCATCCGCTTCCTGCAAGCATATTGTGGCGATGCCGGATGAGAAGTATCGTCAGCAGGGGGAATAACAGCAGGCTGCCAATTGTCCCGGCAAGCAGGCCACGACGCACATCGCCGCTCGGGTCAGGAAAGACGGCAATAAATAGCACCACGGCGGCATAGATCAGGAAGATGAAGCCGTCAACCAGGCGGCTAATCGCGGTGGTGGCGAGTACCTCACTCATTTTTAGCCCATCAAGCCGGGCCACTAGCCAGGAGCGGACGAACGGGCTAATCCCCAATGGCAACAGAAAATTGGCGAGATAACCTGCCATTATGGATCCAAACAGGCGCAATGTCGCAACCGACTTGATCGGAAACAGCAGTTGTCGCCACTTCCAGCCTTGCAGTAGCTGCTCGAGCATTAGTGAGGCCAGTAGCAGGGCAAGAAAGCGGGGGTCGGCATTGGCCAAGGTCGTACGAAGTTGCTCCAGATCGATTCGAAAAAAAACCCACAATAACGCACCGCTACCGATCAGTGCACCAAGAACGGGCCACCAATACCGTTTTTTTTCCGGTTCCCCGGCATGATTTTCCTTCGTATCGATTTGCGGCTCCCTTTTTGTTGTCCTCTGGGAAATCTTTCCAGGTTGTAATAGGTCGTTGTCTGTCATGAACACTAAGCGTATCACAAAAAGGACTAACCACTTGGTTTTGAAACATGCACTCACGCTAGTCCCGGCAGGAGTAGCGGAAGTAGGGGGGTGAATGAAGCGAGAATGAGGTTGAATCGATTATAATGCTCAGATTGCCCGGTCAGTTGTGTCAATGTGAGTGAGACATACACCCTATTGTAGAGTAGCGGCCCGGGCTGAAGGGTTGGGGCGAAACCGCTTTGGAGGTGTTGAAAAAACGTTACGCCCGTGGTGAGATTACACAGGACACCTTCCAGCAGATGAAACGTGAGCTCGATGACTGATGCACTCCCCTACCGACTGAGATCAAACGCGGTACAGAGTTAAGGAATAAAGCGCTGAATGCAAGTATTGAAATCCGCTCAGAGCGAAGGGCTTGTTCGTGGACTGTTGTGGCTGACAAAATTGTACACGGGGACCCATATCAGTGCGAAATACCAGCCATAGGCGTAGCTTTCAATCAGGCCCAGGATATAGCTCTTCAAGCTGAGCCAGACAAAGCCGGGGAGCAACACCTGCCATGAACGATACATGGCATACTCGGGGAATAGCAGGGCGAAAAGGACACACAGGGTAAAGCTGATGGTCAGCAATGCACTGGTAGCATGGCCTACCGCCATAAGAGAAATTCTATTTTTCATAACACACCTCTTTCATCATGAATGAGTAGAGCGCTGGGAAATAACACTGCCGAAAATAATCTGGGCATAATCTTTTCCTCAGCCAACGGCATCTGTTAGAGATAAATATCTTCACGACGCAGTGGTACCGTTAGCTGGTCATGTTGATGTACGGCCAGAATCTGATGCAGGTTTACCGTACCTTCTTCGAAGTAGTACGCAAACCCAGACATATAAAGCCTCCATAAACGATACGTTTCCTGACTGGTTAGCTCGATGGACCGTTTGCTTTTTTCCTCCAATGTCTGTACCCAGCGTCGGAGTGTGAGTGCGTAATGACGGCGCAGACTTTCGACATCGATAATTTCAAAGCCGGCCTGTTCCATGGCATCATTCACATCACTGATGCGGGTCAGCTCACCATCGGGGAAAATATACTGGTTGATAAAACGCTTTAAGGATGACCTTTGCAGATTATCTTTAATGGTAATCCCATGATTCAGAAATAGGCCACCGGGTTTCAGTAGCCGTTTGATCTTGCCAAAGTATACGGGGAAGTTTTTTACCCCGATATGTTCAAACATACCGACACTGACAATCCGATCGTATTGATGAGTATCTGACAGATCACGATAGTCTCTGAGCGCAAACTCGATACGGTCTTCAAGGCCTTCGTGTTGTACTCTGCCACTGGCCAGTGCCAATTGCTCCTTGCTTAAGGTGATTCCATATACCTTAACACCATAGTGTTTTGCGGCCCATACCGCCAGCGCCCCCCAGCCACAGCCGATATCGAGCAATGTTTGCCCCGGTTGCAGGCGAAGTTTACGACATAGATAGTCCAGCTTATCCTGTTGGGCTTGGTCCAGTGTTTGTCCGGTATCTCGAAAATAGGCACAGGAATAAACCATATTCTGATCAAGCCACAACCGGTAAAAATCATTGCCGACATCATAATGATGGGAGATGGCTTGCCGGGAATTAGCCTGCTGTTTGTTTCCGGCTTTGACCCGTTTGTCGACGTCCTTGTGGTTTAGTGATGGCAAACGCCAGGCATCAATAAGCAGCTGCACACCGTCACCCAAACCCGGTGAGAATTGTTGGAAATGACGTTCAAGTTGGAATAATATTTCCAGATCACCGATGACATCGATGTGGCCGGTGATGAATGACTCGGCCACTTTCACTAGATCACGACGCCATATCAAATCACGCAGGACGCCGGGGTGGTGGATGTGCACAACGCAGCGTGTTTCTACATCACTTTTGTGTAGACTGCCATCCCATAATTTGATGGCAACCGGCCCAGCATACCCCTTGAGCAATGTATTGAGTATTCGATGGGCGGCGGGGTTGGCGACTGCCTCGTAATTGTCGGCATAAGAAGAATACGCTTTTGTCTGATACTG
>CAZTLH010000316.1:0-3881 GCA_964614335.1 uncultured Gammaproteobacteria bacterium | reverse complement strand
GGCTAGTATGCAGCAGCAAATTCCTATTCGTGATATCAATCAGCACCTGTCTCGTTACATCGACATCGTTGAAAATGGCAGCGATATCATCATCACCCGTCGCGGGAAACCTGTGGCTCGATTAACTGCAATCACAGAGCCCCGGAACCTGAGCATGGAACAGCAGGCCGCTCAACGACGCACACTGGCGAGAATGAGTCAGGGTTTTGAACTCGGAGGTGAAGTATTTGACAGAGATGCCTCCCATGCGCGTTAAACACTATTGTCTAGACACCAATATCCTGATCTACAGTATCGATAACCAGGCAGGAAGCCGACATCAAACTGCCATCGCGTTAATGCAGGTCATGATGACCAGCAATTGTGTTCTGACATTACAATCATTGGGTGAATTCTTCCATGCCACCACTCGCATAGGAAAAATGCCAAAACAGCATGCAATGGCCCAGATTAATGATTGGATGACGCTGTTCCCCGTCATCAATGCCAGCCCAACGACCTTGAACATGGCCATGCATGCAGTCGATGAGCATCAACTCTCATTCTGGGATGCTATGATTCTGGAAACGGCTGTTCAGGCTGGCGTGACCCACCTATACAGCGAAGACATGCAACACAAACAAACATGGAAAAACATGACCATAGAAAACCCTTTTGTTCAGTAGTATTTTCTTCATAAACAGCATCAGAAAGTTGTTCGACCATGGGAGCCGGCCGTCCTGCAAAGGACGTAGGGATAAATCGAGCCACAACCCGCTTGTACTGTAGGCTCCTATTCCCGGACAGGCTCCTGGCTACGACTGGACCTTGAATTCGCGATGGAGCGTGACAACACAATCACCGGAATCAGACCCGCCAACATGATGGTCAGCGCTGGCAAGGCGGCATCCTGGAGCCGTTCGTCAGAGGCCATTTCATAGGCACGCACGGCCAGAGTATTGAAATTAAAGGGCCGCAGCACCAGTGTTGCCGGTAATTCCTTGAGCACATCGACAAAGACCAACAAACCTGCGGTCAACAGGCTGGTACGCAATATCGGCATGTGGATTTTGCGTAATACTTCCAGCGGACGATAACCGAGAGAACGCGCACTATCGTCCATATCCGGACGAATGGTTGCCAATCCGGACTCCACAGCCTGCAAGGCCACTGCCAGAAATCGTACCGTCAGGGCGAACAACAACGCAAACAGGGTCCCACTGAGCAACAGGCCACTGGAAAAACCGAAGTGGCTCCGTAACCAGCTGTCCAGCGCATTATCAAACAGCGCCAAAGGCAGGCTGACACCGACGGCTATGACGGTACCTGGAACCGCATAGCCCAGACCGGCAACCCTCACCGCCACTCTGACCAAATGGGTGGGTACCAGACGCCGTGCATACGCCAACAATAATGCCAATACTATGGACAGCAGCGACACACTCACGGCCAAAGCCACACTGTGTTCAAGCAGACGAAGCAAGCCTGGGTCCACGCCTTCATCCGTTGAAGAAATTGCCCAGGAGCCCAGTTGCAAAGCAGGCAATAGAAAACCGAAGACCACGGGCGCAACACAGGCCAGCATGGCTAACCCACCCCGCCATCCCGACAATGGATAGCGTGGTAACGGTCGTGAACGACCTTCGGCATGATGATAGCGGGCCTTGCGACGTGATCCGCTTTCGAGCACGATCAACAACATGACCACCGTCATCAATAGTGCTGCCAATTGCGCCGCAGCAGCCGGTTTGCCAAGACCGAACCAGGTCCGGAATATCCCTGTGGTAAAGGTCGATACACCAAAATATTGCACGGTTCCATAGTCGGCCAGGGTCTCCATCAATGCCAGTGCCAAACCGGCAATGATGGCCGGTCTCGCGATCGGTAAGGATATCTGCAAAAAGCTGCGCCAGGGACTATAGCCCAGGGTGCGACTGGCATCGAGTATGGAAACCGACTGCTCGAGAAATGCAGCACGCGCCAACAGGTAGACATAGGGGTACAGCACCAGTGCCAGCATCGACACGGCACCACCTAGCGAACGCACATCGGGAAACCAGTAATCCGCCGCAGACCAGCCAAATAATTCCCTCAATCCACTCTGCACCGGTCCGGAATAATCCAGCATCCCGGTATAGGTGTAGGCGATAATGTAGGCAGGCATCGACATTGGTAATAACAACATCCAGAGCAACATCCGACGGCCGGGAAATTCACAAACACTGGTCAACCAGGCAGTAATAATCCCCATGCTAAGGGTGCCAATACCTACACCGAGCATTAGCCACAGCGAGTTGACCACATAGTCTTTAAGCACGGTATGTGCCAGATGACGCCAGACTTCGCTATCAGGAACCAGCACATAGGCAAACACTGTAAACACGGGCAACGCCAGAATTGCAGCCGTGACGACACTGGCGATCTGCCATCGTCGTGAGCCACTACTACCGGTCATACAGAAATTCCTGATGGGGCGGTTGATGATGAATATGACTGGTGGCAAAGCCATGCCACGCAATAGCTGCCAGTGTAATGATTCATTGCATCGCCTGTGATTACTTCCAGCCGGCTTCATCCATCAACATGACCGCTTTGGCATTCAAAGCTCCCAGCTCTGGAAGTGGGCTGTCATCACGTTTAAATGTGCCCCAACTGGCCACCACTGGATCTGCATCTACATCCTGGCGTAAAGGGTATTCATAATTGGCCCGGGCATACCAACGCTGTGACTCCGGGGTCAATAAATATTTCAACAAACGAATGGCATTCTGACGATGTGGCGCGCTGGCGGTGATCCCGGCCCCACTGATATTGACATGCACACCCCGGCCCTGTTGATTGGGCCAGAATATCGCCACTTTGTTGGCCGCCTCCCGATCTTTTTGGTGCTTTGATTGCAGCATTCTGCCAAAATAATAGGTATTCACCAGACTCACATCACAAAGCCCAGCTGCCACGGCCTTAATTTGATCACGATCACCACCACGGGGTGATCGTGCCAGATTCTTGATCAGGCCTTTGGCCCATTGCAGGGTCGCTGCCGGGCCATCTGCAACGAGCACCGCGGCCACCAGGGATTGATTGTAGATATTTTCGGAGCTGCGAAGACAAAGACGTTTATGCCAGATCGGATCTGCCAGTTGCTCATAACTCGACAATACAGTTTTTTTGATCCGTTCTTTGGCGTAAATAATGGTACGGGCCCGCACAGACAACCCAAACCAGTAATTTTCTGGATCTCGATAGCGGGCAGGGACAGTTTGCAGTAATTCTGGATCGAAAACAGGCTGTAAAACCCCTGCCGTTTTAGCGCGTGACAAGCGACCTACATCGACGGTGATGAACAGATCGGCCGGTGAATTTCGGCCCTCGTGCTGCAATCGGCTCAGCAGGGCATCGGCTTTACCGGTAACCAGATTCACGGCAATGCCGGTTGCCCTGGAAAAACGATCGAGCAATGGTCGAATCAGGGCTTCTTTTCGAGCCGAGTAGACATTGACCTCTTCTGCCAATGTATACGAAGGCAACACCGACAGTACAAGCAAACCACACAGGAAAACTTTTTTCATTACCGCATATTCTCTCATCATTTTCAACATTCAGGAACAGTAGAACACAACAGGCAAGATAGCGGATTCTGTCGATAATTACAATAGCTAATAAGAATCATTCGTATTTAACTGATCTGAGTCAAGCAGAACTTCGTTTATTGACGCTACGACTCAAGATACAGGAGGCTGTCCGAGAATAGGAGCCTATTGCACAAAAGCAAACTTTGGCCAGATCCTCCCCTACGTCGTTAAATACAATCCGTAATCCATCCTTAGGTTCGAAAACGGCACATCCCTGTGCCACTACTCGCCTCAAATCATGAGATGCTACCTCACCCGCTTTCCCTCGTT
>CAZTLH010000315.1:0-3888 GCA_964614335.1 uncultured Gammaproteobacteria bacterium | reverse complement strand
TTGAGGTCATTTTTTCGATCATTTGAGGCGAATAGTCGTTCTATTTAACGAAAATGAGCGGGAAAATGGACCAAAGTCCGCTTTTCCACAGTAGGCTCTCTGTTCTAGGACAGCCTCCTAGAGTATTGGTTCAGGTCAGAAGCAATTCCAGAAGGGCTTTTTGGGCATGCAGCCTATTACCGGCCTCATCCCAGACCACACTCTGCGGACCATCGATGACTTCGGCATCGACCTCATAGCCGCGATAGGCCGGCAAACAATGCATAAACAGGGCGTCCGGATTCGCTTTACGCATACGTACCGCAGTAACCTTGAAGCCGGTGAATGCCAGTTGGCGTTGTTCTTTTTCCTCTTCCTGACCCATGCTGGCCCAGGTATCGGTGACGATCAGGTCGCTACCGGCGATGGCTTGATCCGGATCAGCGGTTATGGAGAATCGCTCAGGATCACGTTGTGCCAGGGCCGGATTCGGTTTGTATCCAGCTGGTGTTGCGATGGCCAGCTCGAAGTTGAACAGGCGGGCCGCATTCATCCAGGAATGACACATATTATTGCCGTCGCCAATCCAGGCCACACGTCGGCCCTGAATACTGCCCCGGTGTTCCTCATAAGTCATGATGTCGGCAAGTAACTGGCAGGGGTGATAGTCATCGGTCAGGGCATTGATGACAGGGACACTGGCATGTTCAGCAAAATCGAGCAGCTGTTTGTGCTCAGCGGTTCGTATAACAACGATATCGGCCATCCTGGATAAAACCCGGGCAGTATCCGCAACGGGTTCACCACGACCCAGCTGGCTGTGATCCGGGGCCAGAAAAATGGTGGTACCACCAAATTGACCAAAACCGGTTTCAAAGGAAACCCGGGTCCGGGTGGAGGCCTTGGTAAAAATCAGGACCTGGGTTTTACCGACAAACGGCCGATAGAGCTCGCCCTGCTGTTGCCGGGTCTTGAGTGCTACGGCACGATCCAGCAGTTGTCGCAACTGGTGTGGTGTCAGGTCATCAAGGGTCAAAAAGTGTTTCATTGATAAGTGTCCAAATGTGATGGCGGCAGGTGTCTGCTGGTGGGCAGACCAAGAGGCTGTCCGAGAATAGGAGGCGAGCGGTTTATTGCTCTTGCAAAACCGGCACTTCCGTCCTCCATGGCGGTCGTAACGAGGGACAGCAGATTTGAGGTAGATTTTGTCATGATTTGAGGCGAGTAGTGGCACATGGATAATGGTATGGACGAACCTAAGGATGGAATACTGATTGTATTTAACGACGCAGGGAAGAATCTGGTCAAAGCCCGCTTCTCCACAGTAGGCTCTCTATTCTCGGACAGCCTCCTATGCACCGGTAAAGTCCTCTATCAAGGGCTGCAAAATATCCAGAATTTGTTGGGCCTGAGCCGGGTCCAGAACTAATGGGGGTAGCAGACGGACTACGTTGTTGGCAGTAACATTGATCAAAAGTTGCCGTTGCAGCGCCATATTAACCAATTCGCCACAGGGCCGGTCCAGCTCGATGCCGATCATCAGGCCCAGACCACGGATCTCCCTGACAGCCGGTAACGGTAGCAAGCGGTCTTGACAAGCACGCAACAAAAGGTTGCCGATACTGGCTGCGTGATCCGGGATTTTTTGGTGCTCCATCGTGGTCAGTGTTGCCAGCGCTGCCGCACAGGCCATTGGATTACCACCAAAAGTGCTGCCATGGTTGCCGGGTTGTAATACATCGCGGGCGGGTCCACGGCCCAGACAGGCGGCTACCGGCATGCCATTGCCCAGGCCTTTGGCCGTGGTCAAGACATCGGCTTGTACCTGACTGTGCTGGCAGGCGAACCACTGGCCGGTGCGGCCGATGCCACATTGGATTTCATCAAACATCAACAACCAGCCACGTGCCGTACAGAGCTCACGCAAGCCTTGCAGATAGTGCCTTGACGCGACATGTATACCGCCTTCACCCTGGACCGGTTCAAGCAGTACGGCTGTGATATCATCACGGTTTGCTGTCAGTTGCTGCATGGCCTCCAGGTCGTCATATGGGCAACGCACAAAACCCGAAACCAGGGGTTCAAAACCCTGTTGTACCTTGCTGTTGCCGGTGGCTGACAATGTCGCCAGGGTGCGGCCATGAAAAGATTGATCCATGACCACAATGGCCGGCTGCTCAAGGCCATGCTGATGGCCGTAAAGACGTGCCAGCTTGATTGCTGTTTCCACCGCTTCGGCCCCGGAATTACAAAAGAAGGCCTGTTCCATCTGTGCCAGCGTGCACAATTTTTGTGCCAGTTGCTGTTGCAGTGGAATTTGATAAAGATTGGAGGTGTGGATTAAGGTATTGGCCTGGCGGCAGATGGCGGCGCTGACTTCAGGATGGCAGTGTCCCAGACCGGTTACTCCGATACCCGACAGGGCATCGAGATATTTGCGTCCTTCATTATCCCATAGCCACACCCCCTCACCACGGCTGAAGGACACGTCCAGCCTGCGATAGGTGGGCATTAAATATTGTTGGTTCATAAAAACACAAAAGCGTCCAGTCTGGGACGGACGCCTCCTGCAGGTTGTTAAAGTCTGACTATAACGAAATCAGGGTAACAAACGCAATATGTGTCATGATTCATGTGCAGAAAAAAGGCATCGCGAGCCAACTACAGTGTAATGACTCGCAATGTGAATTTTAGGCTGCGAAATTTGCCGCAACTGCAGCCCAGTTGATGATCTTCCAGATTTCCTGAAGATATTGGGGGCGGGCATTGCGGTAGTCGATGTAATAGGCATGCTCCCAGACATCGATCGCCAGCAACGGTGTTTTGCCATCGGTCAACGGATTGCCGGCGTTGGCGGTGTTGACTATTTCCAGACTGCCGTCTGCAGTTTTTACCAGCCAGGTCCAGCCTGAACCAAAATTGGTGGCTGCAGAGGTCGTCATTTGTTCACGGAAGGCCTCAAATGAGCCAAATGTTTGTGTCAGGGCTGTAGCCAGTGCACCCTCGGCTTCGCCACCGCCGTTGGGGCCCAAGCATTGCCAGTAGAAGCTGTGATTCCAGACTTGCGCGGCGTTATTGAATGTGCCACCAGAAGCGTTGTTGATGATTTCCTCCAGTGAGGAATTTTCGAATTCGGTACCGGCAATCAATTTATTTAGATTGGTAACATAGGCCTGATGATGTTTGCCATAGTGGTAGTCGATCGTTTCGGCTGAAATGACAGGTGCCAGTGCGTCTTTGGCATAGGGCAGGGCGGGAAGTGTATGGGTCATATAGATCTCCTGAAGGTTGGAATAGAATGTTGTTTCAAACTGGATACATTCTAAACAGCAGGTGGATCGGGTGCAAGTAGTCAGTTATGCGAACTGGAGCTCGCACAGGATTATGACTCTTCCGGCGTTGGCGTGAACATTGCAGAAAATGCCCGGCTGCAAGGCGACGCCAGAGGCTATAAGATCAGATCACCCGTGAAAAACGCTTGATATTATCCGGTTGATTCAGGTAGTGGTCAAATTCCATACAGATGTTGCGGATCAGCAGTCGTCCACGTGCCGTGACCTGGATTCCTTGATCGCTCATTTCTATCATGCCATCCTCTTGCATCGGCAACAGGGCTTTCTTTTCATTTTGAAAATAACGCCAAAAATCGATACCGAGGGATTCAGACAAGGTTTTTGCATTGAGCCGGAAATGACACATCAGCTGGGTAATGATTTCCCGCCGGATCAAGTCGTCCCGATCCAGCTCAATGCCATGATAGACTGCCAGACGACCGCTGTCGATGCGGGCGTTGTATTCATCAATACGATGCAGATTCTGACTGTAGCAGTCACCCACCATGCCAATGCTGGTAGCGCCAAAACCGATCAGATCGCAACCGGCGTGGGTTGAATAGCCCTGAAAATTACG
>CAZTLH010000314.1:0-3891 GCA_964614335.1 uncultured Gammaproteobacteria bacterium | reverse complement strand
TTGGCCAGTAATCGCATGACATCCCAGTTGCTGCGTGACTCGCCGAGCGGTTCACAAACTGGCTGGTTGAGACTGATGCCATAATGGCCATAAGCCTTGTGCAGGTCTGCATGTTCGAACTGTGAGGTAGCGGGTAATACAAGGTCTGCCTGCCGTGCTGTATCGGTCATGAATAGCTCATGCACGACCGTGAAGAGGTCCTGGCGGGCCAGACCCTTGAGGATTTGTCGGGTATTCGGTGTGGATACCACCGGATTGGCACCATAGACATAGAGTGCGTGGATGGCAGGTCCCGGCAATTGTCCGGTCAGGGCACGACCCAGTTCTCCCATATTCACGGCAAAGTCCTTGTTTGCCGGACCAAAGGCATCAAGCAAGCCGCGATCGAATTCATTTCCATCACTGGTGGAATACATCAGTCCACCGCCTCGATGGCCATATTGAGCCGTCAGTGCGGGCAAACTGCAGATCGCGCGGATCGCCTGGCCACTGCGTCTATGCCGGCTGAGACCGTCCGAGACCCGGATCAGAGCCGGTTTCGAGGTAACATAATCGTGAGCCAGCTGTTCAATGGTGGCGGTTGTGAGACCGGTTTTTTCAGCAGCCCAGACGCTTGTATAATCTTCGAGATGGTGCAGGTAAGCGGTTGTACCGTGACAATGAGCATTTAGCCAGACCGGATCATGCCAGCCTCTGGCCACGATATGATGTGCCATGCCCAGTGCCAGAGCCAGATCACTACCGGGTCTGGGCTGGATATGCTGGTCGGCCCCAAGCGCAGTCTGACTGGGAACGGGGTCGATGACGACGATTCTGGTGCCGTTTTTTCGGGCCTGACGTAGAAACGGCATAAAATGGGGTGCGCTGGTATGCGGATTACTCCCCCAGATCAGTATCAGGCGACTATCCAGTGCCTGTTCATAGGG
Source organism: uncultured Gammaproteobacteria bacterium (assembly GCA_964614335.1). Lineage (GTDB taxonomy): Bacteria > Pseudomonadota > Gammaproteobacteria > Arenicellales > DRJH01 > DRJH01. Next base: position 2,965 of record CAZTLH010000314.1, on the reverse strand, counting down.
CACACCAAAACGTTTCCCGAGGGTGGCCTTGACCGCGGTTTCTGCCGCAGCACCACAGATTGAGCGTTTCAATGACCGCGCCCCCATACGGTTCCACAGCCGGGTGTTGCAGATCTGCATCTGCACCAGCCCCAGGGTGCCGCTGAAACTGTAGGGGAGTATACATTGGGCACCATGACGGTCGATGAGTTGTTGCCAGTGTTGACATATCTCGGCGATGGCATCATCCCAACTGATTTTTTGCCACCGTTCAATCCCTTTCCCTTTGCATCTGCGCATAGGGTGTAGCAGACGTCGGTTGTTCAACATCTGCTCGGGGTAATCACGAATTTTGGCGCATATCCAGCCACGTGTGACCGGATGGTCAGGGTCACCGCTGACCTTTAATTGCCCGTTGGCATCCTGTTGTGCCTGCAGGCTGCAGGTGTCAGGACAGTCATGTGGGCAGACCATATGTTTCGATTGCTTTGTGTTGAAATCCGAACGGTATTTTATTGTAATCGGCTCAATGGTCCGGGTCATGGTCTGCTCTGTCGGGTTTGGTCAATATGTGGCTGGTGCTTGTAATTGTGGCTACCATGCACTGGCTGTAGCCAGCTGCCAGTCAGATTTCCAGTCTGCCGGTATTGTAGCTTCCGAAACCAGACAACCCTGTTCGATAACGGGATAGAGTTCGCCATAGTTTTTGATCCGGGTGCCACTGACTCGTCGATTGATATGAGACGGGATGAGCTGGTCAAGTCGATCCAGACCGGCTGCCGCAATCAGCTCCATCAGATTTTCTATCATGGCGGCATGATATTTTGCCACTCGAGCCGCTTTTTCTTCGACGTCCAGTACCTTGTATCGTTCCGGATTTTGTGTGGCAATACCGGTTGGGCAGGTATCCTGATTGCAATGTCGTGACTGGATGCAGCCCAGGGCAAACATCATGGCGCGTGCAGCATTGACGGTGTCAGCACCCAGCGCCAGTAAACGCAGCACATGAAAGGCAGAAAAGGCCTTGCCGGAGGCGATGATACGAATTTGGTTGCGCAGACCAATTCCCCGCAAAGCATTATCGACAAAGACCAGACCCTCACGCAGTGGAGTACCGACGGAATTGGTAAATTCTACCGGTGAGGCACCGGTGCCCCCTTCACCACCATCGACGGTAATAAAATCAGGGACAACACCAGACTCCAGCATGGCTTTGCAGATTGCCAGAAATTCGGATTTTTTTCCGATACAGAGTTTGAAACCCACCGGTTTGCCACCACTGAGTTCACGCAGCCGGACGACAAACTGTAACAGACCGGTCGGTGTAGAAAAGGTGCTATGGGCCGGTGGTGAGATCACATCCTGGCCCATTGGGACATGTCGTATATTGGCAATTTCCTGAGTCAGTTTGACAGCTGGCAGGATCCCGCCATGCCCGGGTTTGGCGCCCTGGGAAAGTTTGATCTCAATCATCTTGACGGTTTCTTTGCAGGCTTTATCAGCAAAAAGTTCGGCATCAAAGCCGCCCTCCGGATTACGACAGCCAAAATATCCGGTACCAATTTGCCAGACAAGATCGCCACCATGTCGTTGATGGTAGGGGCTTAGACCACCTTCGCCGGTGTTATGGGCAAAGCCACCGATCTTTGCGCCTTTGTTCAAGGCCATGATGGCATGACAACTCAATGCGCCAAAACTCATGGCCGAAATATTTAGCGGTGAGGCGTTGTAAGGTTGCGTACAGGCCTTGCTGCCAAAGGTGATGCGGGGGTTATGCTCGGTGATCGGTTTCGGCGCCAGCGAATGATTGATCCACTCATAGCCGTCCTTGTACAGGTCAAATATTGTGCCAAAGGGTCGAGTATCCCGTGCGCCCTTGGCCCGTTGATATACCAGTGAGCGAAACTCACGACTTACCGGTGTGCCGTTGATATCTGACTCGACAAAATATTGCTGGATTTCCGGACGTATGGTTTCAAACAAAAAACGCAGGTGACCTACGACCGGATAAATACGTAACAAGGTGTGCTGTCGCTGAAAAATGTCATGAACACCCAGACCGATCACGGGTACGACAATCACCAGTAACCAGAGTATGCCCGACCAGGCGAGGGCCAGCAGGAATATCAATGCCGAAACGATGACCGAATAGAGGATAAACTTGTGGCGTGCAATCATGATGCTCTCTTTTTGATGAAGGCGTAATTTGACGCCGGTTCAGGATCACATTGTAGTGTGAATATCGTGGATTCGACAACAGCGATGTAAGTGTTAGCCGGAGTGGCTGCCATACTCAATAGGATGAGAGATATTCATAACAGTGCAGTATAAAATCTGCGGTGTATTTGCTATGGTGTAGGTCGTAACACACACGGTTTAGAGGATCCCCTCGATGTCCGAACAGATTTTAATTGGTGGCAATGGTGAAAATACAGTCTCGGTATCGACGCGCACCCTGAACCGGCATGGTCTGATCGCCGGGGCGACCGGTACCGGCAAGACGGGGTCGTTGCAGGTGTTGGCGGAGAACCTGTCCCGTTCCGGTGTACCGGTATTGGTGACCGATGTCAAAGGCGATCTTTCCGGGTTGTCCCAGCCCGGTGAAACCGGCTCCAGGATTGAAAAACGCCTGGCCACGATTGGTATTGAGTCTTATCAAAACCGCGCCTGTCCGACGGTGTTCTGGGACATGTCCGGTGATCTCGGCCAACCGATACGGGCGACCATTTCAGATATCGGGCCACTGTTGTTGTCCTTTTTGCCCGTTCCATGAGCAGCTCCCTCGGTCGTCGTTTAATCCGCGGTTTGCTGGGTTCATTGCTCGGTGGCCGGTAGTCTGCGTACCAAGTTGCCGATGCTGTAGTTGACAACCCCTGACCAGGTCCACCTAAATACAAACATGTGGGTATTGGAAAAACCTTCCAACTCATCAAACACCACCCCTAGCATACACAGACTCGGCGACAGAATCTGCCACCAGCCGACC
>CAZTLH010000313.1:0-3901 GCA_964614335.1 uncultured Gammaproteobacteria bacterium | reverse complement strand
CGAGTCTCTCCTACGCTTTTCTGCTTCGTCTTGTCGTGGTGTTCTTGTTGATCTCTTGCTTTGTAGTGTGTGTTGGTGTTGTTTTTTTTGTTTTCAATCAGAAGACGGCAGACGAGATTCGCCTTAGTCTCGTGTGCTCGGAGATGGGTATCAGAGACCGTTCCAACCCATGCTGCTGGGTCTGAACGATCATCCGGTCGGTCACAAACTGCTCGATGATCTCAAACTTGATGGTTTCAGTATTCAGCAACCCGCTCTGTATGACAGTGTCACTCGTATGATGCGTGTTCTCGGCGAGTATCCAGTACCGTGAAGAGGAACCTGCTTCACCGTTTTTTTGATCTCAGTATCCAGCACAAGATCCCGTTGTGGGGAGCTGTATTGATTGTGGTTTCCTCTTTCACCGTTGCCACATTTTTGATGTATCGAAGCTATGAAGATTTACGGACGTCCCTGATCGCCGGCTCGGTCAGTCTGGGTCGAACCTTGGCGCAAACACTACTCCCGAGCCTGTTGCATGATGATGTCTGGCGGGCTTTCGAGCTCGTCCGGGCCCCAGTTCATGCCTCTCCAACCAATAATCCGGTGCAGCCTGAAGTTATTCTGGCCCTGACCCGTGACAGTAAAGTCTTTGTCTCCAGCGAGCCGAACCGATATCCGATGCTGGTCTCATTACGCCAATTCGGTACCGAATATGTTCAGTTGTCCGAGCAGATCATGAAGAACAGTAATTCTTCACCGGTGGTATTCGAACCCTCGACATTACCTTATTTGTTCATCGCCGTGCCGATCATGGATGGCAACACGCAACTCGGCACCCTCATTTTGCTGCACTCGCGTTCTGCGCTCAATCTCATGTTTTTGAACAGTTCCTTGAGTGCGGCGCTATTTGGCTTGCTGATTCTGGCGATATTGTTGCCCATTAATTGGTATTGGGGGCACCGGATGGCGATACCATTGCTGCGAATTACGAAACGAATGGAACAGATCCAACAGCAAGTCCCCCAGCAGCTGGAAAAAGAAACCTATGATTATGATGATGAACTGGGGCGGTTATTCACTGCCTATAACCACATGGTCATCTCATTGCAAGAAAAGGTATTGCTGGAACGGGAAATGCTCAGCTCAGAACGACTGGCGGCGGTGGGTCGATTGACTGCCGGGATTGCCCATGAAATCAATAACCCGCTGGCCGGACTGCTAACCGCACTCGACACACTAAAACATCGTGGCGGTCTGGATCCACGCAGTCAACACACCCTGGAACTGCTGGAACGTGGTTTATTGCAAATCAAGGATACCGTTGCCGCCCTGTTGGTTGAGGCTCGCTCGGAACGTCGCTCACTGCAAAAACAGGATCTGGAGGATATCCAGACCCTGCTCCAGGGCCAATTACAGAAGCAGCAAGTCACCCTGGACGTCGAACTCGCTTTTACCGGTATCATCGAATTACCCGCTGCGCCAATCCGACAGATTCTGTTAAATCTTCTCAACAACGCAATACAGGCTACCGGGGCCGATGGCTGGGTGAAATACAGTGCCCGCTGTGAAGATACCCAATTTCGTCTCTGTGTCCGCAATACCGGCACTGAAATTGACAAACGACAAATGGAACGACTGTTTGAACCCTTTGTATCCTATCGCGAAGGCGGTCATGGTCTGGGGCTTTGGGTGACCTATCAGCTTGTGCAACAACTTGGCGGTCATATTGAAGCCCGTTCGGAACATGGAGAAGTCATATTTCTGGTGATTTTGCCGTTACATGAGGTCCAACAATGACACGTCTTGTCTGTCTGATCGAAGATGATGAAATTCTTGGTGAGGCCCTGAGTGAACGTTTCGAACTCGAAGGCATTAACTGTGACTGGCATCAACGGGGTGAAGAGGCACTGAAGGCCTTGCGTCAAAAACGTTATCACCTGGTGATCAGTGATATCCGGCTACCCGACATGACCGGGGAAGTCCTTTTCACCCGGCTCCGTGAACTTGGCGGAGTCATTCCGCCATTTCTGTTTATCACCGGATATGGCGCCGTGGATCAGGCAGTACGTTTGCTGAAACTGGGTGCTGAAGATTATTTGACCAAGCCATTTGATGTTGCCGATTTATTGCATCGGGTACACTCGATCTGCCAGCGTGTTGAACCGGATAGCGAATACACCACAAAACTGGGCAATTCACCGGGTATGCAAACCATTGAGGCGACCTTGCCGCGTCTGGCTGCCAGTGCAACCACGGTGTTGATTACCGGTGAATCCGGGGTGGGAAAGGAATACGTAGCCAAAGCACTGCATCGGATTACCGCCCGGCAACAACAGCAACCCTTTGTAGCGGTCAACTGTGGCGCCATACCCGAAAATTTGATTGAAGCCGAACTGTTTGGCTATCAAAAAGGCGCATTCACCGGTGCCATTCGCAACGAGAAAGGATTGTTTGAACAGGCGCATGGTGGCACCCTGTTTCTGGATGAAATTGGTGACATGCCACTGGCCATGCAGGTCAAATTATTACGGGCAATCCAGGAACGCTGTGTACAGCGTGTTGGCTCGGAGCAAACCATCGAGATTGAAATCCGTCTGATCTGTGCCACACACCGGAATCTAGAGGCCATGGTCACGAATGGTGAATTCCGCGAAGATCTGTATTTTCGTATCAATGTGGTGAATCTCGAGGTTCCCCCTTTACGAGATCGCCCGGAGGATATTCTCTGGCATGCCGAGCGTTATTTGATGGGGACAGAACAACATTGCGTGCTGGGCATGCGGGCCCAGGAAGCCATGCTGGCCTATCCCTGGCCGGGCAATATTCGGGAACTGCACAATTGTCTGGAACGGGCCAGCATCCTCAGCCCGTCACCCACCCTGACCGCTGAAATACTTTTCGGCAAAGACTGGCAGGCGCTATTGACACCGCCCGGTCAAGACCGGGAAACGTTGGCCAGTCATATTCAAAATAGTGAACGTGAATACATTCGACGGGTGCTGGTCGAGCACCGTAATCGTATTGCCGACACGGCCATGACCCTCGGTATCAGCCGCAAAACACTTTGGGACAAAATGCGCAGACTGGGTCTGAGTGAAAAATAACCCATGGATCACACCGGTTGTCTTTCATGCCAGGCTTTCGAACCATTGACAATCCGTACCACCAGTAATATGACAGGGTATCGGTTGCGGGAAAAGCTGATCTTCGGTAATCAGTGCTCACCGTCGCCAACACGTGCGCCTCAGGAACCAGCTTGAGTGTCCCCGGGGCGGCAAGGTCATAACGTGCCCAGCCACGTGGGTATAATCGTTGTTTAAATTCGACCACACTTGTGCGAGCCCCTGCAGTTATACCGGTTAACATCGGTTATTCAGAACACTTATGAATCATCGCAATGATGTTGAAATGAAGTCTTACTACAAGGAACGTGCTCCTGTTTATGACAAAGTATATGTTTATCCGGAAAGGCAGGAAGATTTACGGTTTCTGGAAAAATATGTCGCTGAACAGTTTGCAAATCTGGATGTGGTTGAAATCGCTGCGGGCACTGGTTACTGGACACAGTTTATAGCAACCCGCGCGACCTCGGTACTGGCTACAGACGCCACGATTGAGGCTCTTGAGCAAATCAAACAACGCCCAATCAATCAATCTGTCTCAATTCAACTTATTGACGCCTATTCAATCAATGAGTTACCGGGTACCTATAGCGGTGTCTTTGGCGGGCTTTGGCTCTCCCATGTGCCAAAGCAAGAATTGCATGTATTTCTATCGGCAATTCATCTGCTGACCTCTTCGGGGGCCACGGTACTCTTCATCGATAACTCTTTGGCACAGTGTGTGCGGTTACCGCTATCTCACACAGATGGGTTCGGAAATACCTATCAAGACAGGGTCTTGGAGAGCGGCGCCAGAT
>CAZTLH010000312.1:0-3925 GCA_964614335.1 uncultured Gammaproteobacteria bacterium | reverse complement strand
GCTGATCTGTATGTTTTCCAATAAAGCCGGTTTTTCAACAGGTCATGCACTCAACGGCACCATTATTTGGCCTGTGAATCACAGCACGACCAGATGTGCCACAGGATGTTCATGTATCAGTCACCGATCTCACGTTTCATTTGTTCAAACGACTCCAGATTGATCTCACCACCAGCATAGCGTTTTTTCAACACCTCCAGAGCCGATTCGGCAGGTATTGTGCGGTCCTGCCGTGATCGCAATAACCCGCGCACGATAAAGAATGCAGCAATGAGAATTGCCGCCAAAAACAACAGTGGAAAAAACCACATACCATTCATGATGCCCATGTCATAGCCGTTTTCCATCATATTGAAGCTCCAGTATTACTAAAAATTGTATAAGACACATTGTCGCCCAAGGGCGCCCAACGGCAGAGGGAGGAGGAGAGGAGGAAGCCGCTGGGTGCCCTCAAAACGAACTCTTTAATTACATCATTCGGTATTGACCTCTATGACCCATAGGACCCATGTGTGAACCCATCCGACCCATCAGAGTTTTGGCTTTAGCCTGTTGCTCCGGGGTCAGCGCACCATACAGGGACTTCATGGCTTCCAGACCAGCCTGCATCCGTGCGGTTCGCTCCTGCATATGGGTGATACGCTGTTGCATATGATCCAGTGGTGAATCAGCACTGTTCGCCTGGTTATTGTTGTGCATTTTTTGCTGCCACTCGGCCTGGTGCTTGGTCACCTCGGTTTTCATGGATTCAGCTTGCGAGCGCATGAAACCGGCAAAATCATCCCAGGCCTGCCTTTGTGCTTCGTTAATCCCCAGCTCTGTTTTTAAAAAGGCCAGACGGCCTTCGATAAATTGACCCGGCTGCATACCCTGGCCATGTCGCATGCGACCATTGCTCATAGGCCCATTGCCCATGGCTACACCACCCATTTGCCCGGACTGTCCCATCATGGAGCCATGACCACCACTCCAGCTTTCTGCCTGTACAGCAGATACACCTAGACCAATGGCAGTCGCGACTACAACACCCGTTGCCAGATACTTCACGGAAGATTTTAATGTCTTGCTACTTTTGTTTGTCTGTTTCATTGCGCTAATCCTTGTTACGTTGTGGAGGAGTGCACAGTAAACCGCTTTCTTGTAACCGCAGTATCACGAGATCCGGCATTTTTATAACACTTTGTAACAAACTCTAAATTGTTACCGGTTGTGACAAAATTATTGTTCAGGAGGGTTTTCATCCTCACTTTTTCTTGGCATGCTGTCATCCAACGAATTATGATGAACCAATAATGACGACACAAACGACCGCCCATTTACTGGTAGTTGACGATGATATGGAAATTCGTCAACTACTCCGCGATTATCTGCAACAAAACGGTTATCGGGTTTCCACTGCTGCCGATGGCGTAGGCATGCAGCAAGTATTGAAGACTGCCAATATCGACCTGATCATTCTGGACATCATGTTGCCCGGAAAAGATGGTCTGGATCTGTGTCGGGAGTTAAGAGCTGATTCCGATATCCCGATCATCATGCTGACGGCACGCGGAGACGATATGGATCGTATTCTGGGCCTGGAAATGGGCGCTGACGATTACCTGCCAAAACCTTTTAATCCTCGTGAACTGCTGGCCAGGATCAAGGGCGTACTGCGACGTAGCGGCACCCTGCCACACACACACGGTGACGAAATCAATGGCAATTATCAATTCAATCACTGGATTCTCGATACCGACAGACGCCATTTGTTATCACCTGCCGGCACCGCCATCAGTCTGAGCAGTGCCGAATACCGCTTGATGCTGGCTTTTGTCAGCCACCCGAATCGCATCCTGAGCCGGGATCAGTTGCTGGATCTGGCACGAGACCGCAGCAGCTTTGCCTTTGACCGCAGTATCGATATGCTGGTCAGTCGCTTGCGTCATCGTTTGCAGGATCACTCTGACGAACCGGAAATGATCAAAACTGTGCGTGGCGAAGGTTATTTGTTTCTGCCACAGGTGGAAAACATCAAATGACAAGGTGGCTGCCACGCACCCTGTTTGGCCGTCTGGTACTCATTCTGTTGGCGGGTCTGCTGATCTCCCAGACCATCAGCACCCTGATTCTGTTTCAGGAGCGTCACCAGGCCATTTATCGGGCAGGTGGCATCCAGGTTGCCCACCGTCTCGCCGGTATGGTGCAATTACTGGATCGTCTGGATGAACAGCAGCGCCAGCAATTTGTCCGTGTTTTACAATCCCGAATATTCATCGTCCGGTTGCAACCCGTCTATCAAGCTGATACCGATGTAACATCCGACAATCCCGAGTCATCCCGTTTTTTTACCCTGGTGTTGCAGCAACTGCTTGGCCAACGACCGATGCAGATCATGGTACGTAGTCTGCAACCAATAAACAGACCACCGCCGCCAATGCCCCCAGGGGAATTACGGCCTGGCGAGCCTGGCCATGAAATGACAACCAGGATGCGCCGCATGATGTCGTATTACCGACCTGAAATGGAAGCACTACGTGGCAGCCGGGTGGCCTTGTTTGTTAATATCCGACTTCAGGATGGCGCTGGCCTGCGTATTCAATTGCGCTTAAAAGGGGATACCATCCAGTGGCCGCTACGCTCCTTGACCGCGCTGTTGGTGCTGGTGCTTTCCGTCATTATTATCGCTATGATTGCTGTACGTTTCGCCACCCGACCACTATCGGTGCTGGCCAGGGCGGCCGAAAATCTGGGTCGCAATATCAATCAGCCGCCATTGCCATTGCAGGGACCACAGGAAGTTCGCCAGGCCTCTTCGGCTTTTAATACCATGCAACAACGTATTCAACAGCAACTGCGGGAACGTTCTGAAATGGTGGCTGCCATCTCACATGATCTGAAAACACCAATCACCCGGATGCGTCTACGTACAGAGTTCCTTGAGGATTCCGGGGTAGGTGACAAATTTCGTCAGGATCTCACGGATATGGAAAAAATGGTCCAGTCTGCACTCGATTTTATGCGTGGTACAGATCACCAGGAGAAGCCACTACCGATCGATATCCAGGCCCTGCTGGAAAGCCTGCAGGATGACTACCAGGACCAGGGCAAGACCGTTCATCTGCCCCAACAAGAGCTCGCTGACTATCCTGGGCACCTGTTGTCACTGAAACGGGTATTGACCAATTTGCTCGATAATGCCCTGAGCTATGGGCATTCGGCTGTCGTATCCTGTGAAGACAGCCCGAAAACGCTGGTGATCACCATCGATGATGATGGGCCTGGTGTTTCTGAGGAACAACTGGAACGTCTTTTCGATCCGTTCTACCGTGCCGAAGGATCTCGCAATCGTGCCACCGGCGGCACCGGTCTGGGACTAGGCATTGCCCGCCAGCTGGTCGCCGCGCACGGCGGATCACTGACCCTGGAAAATCGTCCCGAGGGCGGCCTCAGAGCCACAATTACACTACCGAGAGAACACAGAACATAGAAATAGAAATAGAAATCGGATCTCAACGATTCATCATGAGCTCCCGCTAGCCAAGGATTTGTTGACTGTGTTCTCGTACGATGGTTACAAATAGCCAACTGGCTCCAAAACTGCCAACAAACCCTGTTATCGAATTTCTAGCGGGAATTGCTGACGATTCGTTGTCCGGCCCCGTTTGTGTGGAACATAACGGGGAGATTGTCCGTACTGTTTTTCGTCTGTATATACACGAAGACTTTAGCATCAATCCGATTACGCACCGGCTGCATAGATTTCACGGGTGCGAGATTTGTGCACAATGATGGGAAACCGGTATGATGATCCGGTTTCCCACAGCAGCTTATCAATTTAACTATCGACCGAGTTCGACGAATGGGTAACACCGCTTTCGTGCCTACAAAAATTACTGGCAACGAGCAAAAAGACTACAATTCTAGACCTGACCCCTTGATAGTT
>CAZTLH010000311.1:0-3931 GCA_964614335.1 uncultured Gammaproteobacteria bacterium | reverse complement strand
ACCACGGGAGGTTAGTTTGGGGTGGTTCGTTGTTTTGTGGTGCGGCGGGTGTTTTTGCCTGTGGTTTGTTCGCGGCTGCAGTCGTCAAGGGTGTACGTAGTGGCGGGGCCTGTGTTTCGGAGCAGCATGCCAATTTTATTGTCAATGACCAGCAGGCTACAGCCGCTGATATTGAAAACCTGATGAGCCGGCTGGCTGACACAGTCGCCGCCCGCTTCGGGGTTCGCCTGCTGCCCGAAGTGAAAATTATCGGTACTATGCGATGAGACCCTTGCTGCCAACGGCTGCCATGCAAGCCGGGTTGAATACATCCCAGGGACCGATTGTTGCATTGTCCAGACGACGCGGAAAAATCCGGAGCAAGGCTTCTGGCAGCAAAATGCCTGGACCGGTGCTGGCAGTCAGTCTTTGTATGTTGGCGTTGGTATTGGTCGCTGTATTGCTGGATCAGTTATTGGATCCGGAGGCATTCCAGATCAAGTCGGTCCGTGTCGTAGGGAACTTCAGACATCTACAGACGGCAACGTTGCAAAAAGCTGTCAGTCCATTGATAAAAAATAATTTCTTCGCCATTGATCTTGATCAGGTGCGGCAGCGAGTGCTGAAATTGCCCTGGGTAGATGACGTGATTGTACGCAGGGTCTGGCCTAGAACGATTGAATTGGCTGTTCGTGAGACACGAATCCTGACCCGTTGGGGGCCGCATGAATGGCTAAGCAATCGCGGCATGGTGATCCAGCTACCGGGTCAGGTGGCGGACGGATTGCCCTTATTGCAGGGGCCTGCGCGGATGTCGAAGCAGGTATTGGCTGCTTATTTACGATGGAATGGAGCGCTGGCCACAATCGGTTTGCAGATCAAGGTGCTGCAGGTGCATGACCGGGGGTCGTGGAGCGTTAAAGTCAATTCCAAAAAAGCCCAAATACCGGAACTTGTAGTCCGCCTGGGTAGAGATCAGGTCGATCAGAGGTTACTGCGTTTTATTCATTGGTATTCTTTGTTGTTGCAACCGCAGTTGGTAGATCCGACCTATGTTGATATGCGCTACCCCAATGGCTTTGTTTTGGGGCCACAGAAATCTGCAAGGCAGAAAAAAGGCTAGATATGGCAAAAAAGCTTCGTAATCGCAATGCAGATGAACGACTGATCGTTGGCCTGGATGTCGGGACCTCTAAAATCCTGGCCATCGTTGGCGAAGTATCGCCTGATGGCAACGTTGAAATCATTGGTACCGGCCACCATCCTGCCAAAGGTTTGCGTCGTGGTGTGGTAGCCAATATTGAATCTACTGTGCAGTCGATGCAACGGGCCATCGAAGAAGCCGAATTAATGGCCGGTTGTCAAATCGACTCCGTCTATGCCGGTATTGCCGGCTCACATATCAGCAGCATGAATTCCCACGGCGTGGTCGCTATTCGTGATCGTGAAGTAAGACAGGATGATATCGATCGGGTGATCGAGGCAGCCAAGGCCCTGGCCATTCCAAATGACCAGAAAATTCTGCATGTGTTGCCACAGGAATACATTATTGACGGTCAGGAAGGAATTCGGGAGCCGATCGGTATGTGCGGGATTCGTCTGGAAACACGTGTCCATATCGTTTCGGGTGCAGTCAGTGCTGCACAGAATATTGTCAAATGTATTCATCGCTGTGGTCTGGAAGTTGACAGTTTGATCCTTGAACAGCTGGGTTCGAGTTGCTCGGTCCTGACTGAAGATGAAAAGGATCTGGGGGTCTGCATGATTGACATCGGCGCCGGTACGACAGATTTGGCGGTCTTTACCGAAGGCGCGATACGTCATACGGCGGTGATTCCGATTGCGGGCGACCAGGTGACGAATGATATCGCTGTAGCTTTGCGCACGCCTTCCCATGCCGCCGAAGATATTAAAAAACGCTTTGGCTGTGCTCTGATTCAGTTAACCAATCACGAAGACATGATTGATACCCCGAGCGTAGGTGACCGCCCGTCCAGAAAACTCTCACACCAGACGCTGGCAGAAGTGATTGAGCCACGTGTTGAAGAACTTTTCGGGCTGGCTCTGGCCGAACTGCGGCGTAGTGGTTTTGAAGATATTTTGGGGGCAGGGGTGGTGTTGACGGGTGGTAGCAGCAAGATGTTCGGTATGGTTGAGTTGGCTGAAGAAGTCTTTCATATGCCAGTTCGGGTGGGTTTGCCACAGTATGTGGGTGGTTTGAGTGAGGTCATCCGGAATCCGGTGTATTCCACCGGTGTGGGCCTGATTCTATTTGGCAAGGACCTGCGGGCACGGGAACGTAATCAAACAATTGACAAGCCACTGCGTTTGCATTCGGTGTGGGAGAAGATGTGTTCCTGGTTTAGGGGCGGATTCTAGGAGGCCGTCCTAGAACAGGAGTCGTAGCGAGGGAAAGCGGATTTGAGGCAATTTTTTCGATCATTTGAGGCGAGGTGTGGCACAGGGATGTGCCGTTTACGAACCTAAGGATGGAATAGTCGTTCTGTTTAACGAAGATGAGTGGAAAAATGGACCAAAGCCCGCTTTTCCGCAGTAGGCTCTCTGTTCTCGGTCAGCCTACTAGCAGGGTGTGTTTAACAACAGGGTGAAGGGATCGATGAGCGTGGAACAGTTTGAAGACGAATATGGAGTGAGATGTGGGGTAGTGGGTTGTGGCGACGGGATCGATATCAGGTCGATCATTGGCGATTTATTTATGGGTAAGAAGACCGGAGGTGGAGTATGTTTGAATTAGTCAGTCCAACAGGACAACAGGAAGTCATCAAGGTGGTCGGTGTAGGTGGCGGCGGCTGTAATGCAGTCGATTACATGGTTGAGTGTGGTATTGAAGGTGTTGAATTCATTAGCTCAAACACCGATATCAAGGTTCTGAACCGGAGCCTGGCGCCGGTATCATTACAACTTGGTGAGGCATTGACCCGTGGTCTGGGAGCCGGTGCAAATCCGGATATCGGTCGTCAGGCCGCGATGGAAAATCGGGATCGAATCGCCGAAGCCCTGTCGAATTCTGACATGGTGTTTATTACTGCCGGTATGGGTGGTGGCACCGGTACCGGTGCGGCGCCGGTCATCGCTCAATTGGCCAAGGAGCAGGGGATTCTGACAGTCGCTGTCGTGACCAAGCCGTTTGCCTTTGAAGGCAGTCGCCGGATGCAGATTGCGGAAGCCGGGATCGAGGAGCTGAGTCGTATGGTGGATTCATTAATCACCATCCCGAATGAGAAGCTGACCCAGGTATTGGCCAAGCAGATTACGCTACAGAATGCTTTTGCGGCGGCAAATCAGGTTTTGTTTAATGCTGTGCATGGTATTTCTGATTTGATCACACATCCCGGGCAGATCAATATCGATTTTGCCGATGTGCGCACAGTCATGTCTGAAACCGGTATGGCGATGATGGGTTCGGCGATTGCGAGCGGCAAGGATCGTGCTGCAGAAGCTGCACGTTCGGCGGTTTCCAGCCCGTTGCTGGAGGATATCGATATTTCGGGCGCGCGCGGGATACTGGTCAATGTCACCGCAGGGCCTGATCTCGGATTGGCGGAATTTTCAGATGTTGGTGAAGTGGTCAAAGAGTATGCCTGTGAAGATGCCATGATTATCATCGGTACTGCGGTAGACGAAGAGATGACCGATGAGATTCGGGTAACGCTGGTAGCAACCGGTATCGGTGTCGGTGAAGAAAAAGAACTGCCCAAACGCGAGCCGGTAAAAGCTGTCAATGCCTACCGGGTATTGCAGGGTGGTGCCACAGCTGTAGGCGCTGATTTTGCTGGACTCGATGTGCCGGCAGTGATTCGTTCGAACCCCGCTGCGGTACGAACCACCAGCGAGCGAGGACAATATGGACCTTATGATGAACGTGAAGCAGAACGTTTTGAGATTCCGGCATTTTTACGTAACCGTCGAGCGGACTGATATGCCATTTATC
>CAZTLH010000310.1:0-3943 GCA_964614335.1 uncultured Gammaproteobacteria bacterium | reverse complement strand
ATACCATGCGAACCGATAAATTAACCAGTAAATTTCAATCTGCACTGGCCGATGCCCAGAGTCTGGCTGTGGGTATGGATCATCAGTTTATTGAACCGGCACATCTGTTATTGAGTTTGCTCGACCAGGAAGGTGGAACTACCAGTCAGTTGTTGACCCAGGCGGGTGTCAACACCGGCCAGTTACGCAGCTTGCTTGATCAGCAATTGCATCGAATGGCCCAGGTTGAAGGGGCAGATGGTGATGTACGGATATCGGGTGAGCTGAATCGTTTGCTCAATCTGACAGATAAATTGGCGCAGCAGAAAAAGGATGCCTATATCGCCACGGAATTGGTGCTGCTGGCGGCCTTTGAAAAAAAAGGTAACCTGGCAAAATTACTCAAGCAAGCCGGTGGTGACAGGCAGTCAATATCGCAGGCAATCGAGCAGTTGCGTGGTGGTCAGCCGGTCCAGGATGCCAATGCAGAAGAACAGCGGCAGGCCCTGGCCAAATACACGATTGACCTGACCGAGCGTGCTGAACAAGGCAAACTGGATCCGGTCATCGGACGTGATAATGAAATTCGTCGCACCATACAGGTGTTGCAGCGTCGGACCAAAAATAATCCGGTCCTGATCGGTGAGCCGGGTGTCGGCAAGACCGCGATTGTCGAGGGTCTGGCGCTGCGTATCATCAATGCTGAAGTTCCTGACGGCATCAAGGGCAAACGATTGCTGTCGCTTGATATGGCCTCACTGGTCGCTGGAGCCAAGTACCGGGGTGAATTTGAAGAGCGTTTGAAAGCGGTGTTGAGTGATCTGGAAAAAGCCCAGGGACAGATCATTTTGTTTATTGATGAAATGCATACGGTGGTCGGCGCCGGCAATGCAGAAGGCTCGATGGATGCCGGGAATATGCTGAAACCGGCGTTGGCCCGTGGCGCACTACATTGTATCGGTGCCACGACGCTCAATGAATATCGCAAATATGTTGAAAAGGATGCCGCACTGGAACGACGCTTTCAGAAGGTATTGGTCGCGGAGCCTTCGGTTGAAGACACCATCGCCATCCTGCGTGGTCTCAAGGAACGGTATGAGCTGCATCACAATGTTGATATCACCGATACCGCAATTGTCGCAGCTGCGACCTTGTCGCAACGTTATATTACCGATCGTAAATTACCTGACAAGGCCATCGATCTGGTGGATGAGGCAGGGAGTCTGATCCGTATGGAAATTGATTCCAAGCCGGAAGAAATGGATCGTCTTGAGCGGCATTTGATCCAGCTTAAAATTGAACGTGTAGCCCTGCAAAAAGAAACCGATGAAGCCTCGCGGCAGCGTCTGGACAAGCTGCAGCATAAAATTGATCAACTGGAACGTGAATTTAGCGATCTTGAGGAGATCTGGAAGGCTGAAAAAGCGGATCTGATCGGTAGTCAGTCGATCAAGGAGCAGCTGGATCAGGCTCGTCAGCAATTGGAGACGGCCAACAGGGCCGGGGATCTGGGGCGTATGTCCGAATTGCAATACGGACGGATACCAGAGCTGGAACGCCAGCTGGATCAGGCTTCAAAAGCAGAAACGAAGGAACACAGGTTGTTGCGCAATTCCGTGACTGAGGCCGAGATCGCCGAAGTGGTATCACGTTGGACCGGAATACCGATTGCCAGAATGCTCGAAGGCGAACGCGACAAGCTGCTGCGTATGGAAGAACAACTGCACACACGTGTCGTGGGTCAGGATGAAGCCGTTACGGCCGTTGCCAATGCCATACGACGTTCGCGAGCCGGTCTGTCTGATCCCGACCAGCCCTACGGATCATTTCTGTTCCTGGGCCCGACCGGGGTCGGCAAAACCGAACTTTCGAAGGCTTTGGCAGAATTTCTGTTTGATACCGAAGAGTCCATGATTCGACTCGATATGTCTGAATTCATGGAAAAACACTCGGTTTCGCGTCTGATCGGTGCGCCCCCCGGCTATATCGGTTATGACGAAGGTGGTTATCTGACCGAAGCGGTACGTCGTCGCCCGTATGCGGTCATTTTGATGGATGAAGTCGAAAAAGCCCATCCGGATGTCTTCAATGTTCTGCTGCAGGTACTCGACGATGGTCGTTTGACCGATGGTCAGGGCAGAACCGTGGATTTTCGCAACACCGTTATCATCATGACCTCGAATCTTGGTTCAGAGCAAATCATGGAGCTTTCTGCCCAGGGACAACAGTCCGCGGTAAAAGAGGCCGTGCTGCAGGTGGTTGCCAACTACTTCAAACCGGAATTTTTGAATCGGATTGACGATCAGGTCGTGTTCCAGCCTTTGAGTCGGGAGCAACTGCGAACGATAGTCGATATCCAGCTGCAACGTTTGCAACAGCGCTTGCTGGCCAGGGATCTGAAACTGGAATTGACGGATGCCGCGCGCAGTTGTCTGGCCAATATCGGTTATGATCCATCGTTTGGGGCCAGGCCATTAAGCCGGGCCATACAAAAACACCTGGAGAATCCGCTGGCACAGGAAATTCTGTCCGGCAACTATGCGGCCGGTGACACCATTCACGTTGATGCTGAAAAGGATCAGTTTATCTTTTCGGCAGCAGGTTGATCGCCGGGAGCTCCTGTCGCACGGTAGACGTACTGTCAGGAACTCCCCGCCAATTCTGGACGTAGTTGCAGAACACAGACTAATCCTGCATTATGCACGCCATTTTATGTGGTGGATTGCGTGCTTCTACGGACCGGTGTATCGGCAAACTTCTGAGGGGAAAATAGATTGAAAGCAATGATTCTGGCGGCTGGCAAAGGCACAAGAATGCAGCCTTTAACGCATGAATTACCAAAGCCCATGATTCCGATGCTGGGCAAACCGGTGATGGAATATCTGGTGGAGGCCCTGGCACGGCACGGTTTTGATCAAATCATGATCAATGTAGGCCATCTGGCGAACCGGATTGAAGATTATTTTGGCAATGGCCAGCGTTGGGGCGTTGAAATCGGATACTCTTTCGAGGGCCGTATCGAACAGGGTGAAGTGGTGGCCGAACCAGTTGGCTCAGCGGGTGGTTTGAAACGGATTCAGGACTACAGTCAATTTTTCGATGATACCCTGCTGGTGGTTTGTGGGGATGCGCTGATCGACCTGGATTTGACGGCGGCCTTGCGGAAACACTGGCAATCGGGCGCTTTGGCCAGTCTGGTGGTCAGTGCCGTACCGGATCACCGTCTCAGTGATTATGGGGTCGTAGTCTGTGATCATGACGGCCGGGTGGAGAGTTTTCAGGAAAAGCCGGCTGCCGGTGAAGCACGCTCCAACCTGGTGAATACCGGTATCTATCTATTTGAACCGGCCGTGCTGGATTTGATCCCATCGAACCGTGAATTCGATATCGGCAGTCAGTTGTTTCCGGAGATTCTCGCCCGGGGCAAGCATCTGCAGGCGATCCGGATGGCCTTTAACTGGATTGATATTGGTCGTCTCAATGATTATTGGGAAGCCAGCCAGCAACTGATGCGCGGACAGGTTCGGGATATCACCATGCCGGGGACCCAGGTCAGACCGGGTCTGTGGGTGGGTCTCAATGTTCGAGCCGACTGGGATTCGCTCGATATCGAGGGGCCGGTGTATATCGGTTCCAGCTCACATATAGAAACCGGTGCCCGGATCGTCGGGCCCTGCTGGATTGACCAGGGTTGTTATATCAAGGCCGGGGCGCAGATATCACGCAGTATTCTGTTCGGCCATACCCAGGTCTGTGAAGTGGCTTTGCTACAGGATTGTGTTGTATTTGGCCGTTTTTGTGTCGACAAACGCGGCAGCCCACTGACATCTGCCACCCAGACTGACTGGGTGACGGATGCCAGAAGTCGTTAACTTGTCGGCTCAGGCTGTTGGCTGCTCGGCGGCGACTTCAGCTGTGGCCAGATGTTGTGCGGTCAACAGACGGGTTACCCGGTTGACATAGG
>CAZTLH010000309.1:0-3962 GCA_964614335.1 uncultured Gammaproteobacteria bacterium | reverse complement strand
AAAGTGATAAAAGAGACAGAGATAAGATGGCGCAGATTCAGACCCAACGTAATCGCCGCCACACCGGCCAGCGACACACCGCTACCCAGAAACGATACCAGAACAAATTGGCTGGCTCCGGCAAACACCAGCACCGAAATCAGCAAGGTCTGCAGTGCCTCCAGACCGGCAGCCGAGGCCGCGATACCAAATGCTACAGCCACTGGAAGATAACCGACGATAATTGGCAGACCACCCTGCAGACCGGCCACAAAGACACGTCCGGGGCCCGGGATCAAATCGATGTCTGCCATTATTGCCGGTAGTCCGTGTCAGATCTCAAAATAACGCAATATCTGTTGTTGCAGACGTTTACGCAACGGACCTTCCTCGTCAATCCGGGCCAGATTCCGGTACAAACCCTCAGAAATCTCCAAAAAACTGTTAATTAGTTCAGGATCAAAATGAGTGCCTGAACCCTGCTGCAAGATAGCAATACATTCGGCATAGGGAAAAGGCGCCTTGTAAGGACGCTTCGATGCCAGTGCGTCAAAAACATCCACAATTGCGAATATACGGGCAATCACCGGTATTTCCTCGCCAACCAATCCCTGCGGGTAACCTGAACCATCAAATTTTTCATGGTGATACCGCACCACATCACTGCCATCCTCCAACCAGTGACTACTCTTGATAATATCGACTCCATACAGCACATGTTTTTTCATTTCTGCAAATTCATCCTGATCAAGTTTGCCGGGCTTGAGCAGAATATTGTCGGAAACCCCGATTTTTCCGACGTCATGCAAAAACGAACCTTTGACCAGAGCCTGAACCCGTTTCCTGTCCAGCTGTATTTTCTCCGCCAGCGCGATCGCAGACAATGTAACACGATAATTATGCGCATTGGTATCACTATCCCGCTTGGCGATTGCGCTTCCCAGGACATTGATAATGTCCAGGTTTGCCACCATCAAATCATGGGACTTTTTCACCAGATCACGGCTCAAGGCCATCGTCACTGGATATAACAACAAGGCCACGCCAAAGATAACCGCTATCGTCTGCAGCACATTCACGACAACGGACATCATCAAATCATATGTTGTCTTGTCAGGGACCTGGAACAACCCTTCAAAATAACCGATCACCGAACCGGTAGCATCAAGAAAAGGCCGTTCCAGCAAAATGTAGATTTTGCCATTGGTGTAGTGCTTGCTGTATTTCAGTTTGTTCGAAGGCTTCATTGCCCCCTTTTTTTCGAAGTAACGGTCAATTCTTCGACTACCGGGCAAGGTAAATTTCCCGATCTTGTGCATTTCATTGTTATAAATATCGATCAGAATGAAATCGCCACCAGGTGCACGCTCGCCCAGGGCCTGTACCAGTTTGCGGCGGTTCATTTCGTTTGGCTGGTGATAATAGGGTTCGTAGAGTCGTTGATAGAATACGGCTTCATTGATCGCCAATGATGCAACCCGCTGGTCAATCCGTTCCAAACCCATCAGGGTCGAAAAGACTGCCCCGGCTATGGCAATCATCAAACCCCAAATGAGTAATTTCCAAATGATTTTATTTTTGAAATTGTTTGTCATCAAAGTACAGGTGTATCTGCGATCAAAACATTATAGATGTCTGCCACTGTATCGCAACAGTACTGCAATCATTTCAGTGGCTCGCGCAAAAATTCAGTAACAAGGATTTATTGGCTGCTCCAGGGTCCGTTGGCCATTTTTTGCCATCGTGTGAACGTTCAATCACCGAAACCTTCACTGCTGAAGCTCCAGGCAATCATTGCCAGATATCCACGTCCTGCCCTTTTTTTCTGATCTGCTCTGAACGTTGCCTGATATAGCGTTGAAAACTGGGTTGCTGCAGATAGCTGCGGGTCGCCGCGTAAGCGTAGATGGACTGGGTATGGAAGGATTTAAATGCAGAGGCCATACGAATGATTTCTTTCCCGGCTTCATCAAAAAATACGACTGTCGGAGCAAACTGGATGCCCAGTTGACCTGCCCACTTTCGAGCTGTCGTCCTGTTGCCCGCTGGTGTGACCAGTACCTGGTCGGACCACATATCCAGTTGTACCGAAAAAAATGAGCTTGCCAGTTTTCTGGTGATCGGCTCCTGTAACAGACTTTTATGCAAAATTTCACAATCCCGGCAATCACCTGATTCGAAATACACGGCCGACATCCGACGTTTCTTCACCGCCTTATTCAATTGCAGGGGTGGTCGCTGGAAGAATTCTTCTCGCAGCAGGTCATGATAACCAGGAGCCTGTGGCGAGGATTGCAGCGATTTGCGGGCCAAATAATCCCGATAGCTCATCTTGTCGTCTGTTTTCGAGCTGACATATTCGAGGGCCTGCTGGAATTTATCGACAGGATAATAGCCGTTAAGACGCAAAATCTGTTGTTTGCGCTCATTGAAGAAAATCAGCGTTGGTGTGAAATTGACTTTCAGGGCAGCCGCAAGATTCTTTTCTGTAAATGTCTTGCCACTCACGGTAACCACCTCACGATCCCCCCACATATTGATGGCTACCACTGCAAACTTCTGGCGCAGCAACTGCTCGATCACCGGTATTTTAAAATTGTACTCCACCAGCCGATTGCAATACGGACAACCTGCCTGGTGAAAAAAAAGCAGCAGTCGTTTGCCCTCGCTGGTGGCGGCTGCAATATCTTCATCGAAATTCAAGAAACTCTGTGTGAACCAGTCCGGGAAAATCGTTTCTCTGGCACCACGAAACGCACCCTCGGTTTGTGCCTGGGATGTTGATGAATAAACCGCCATGACCAGAGACACAACAACGATAACTAATGGAAAGTGCCTCTTAAACTGGTACCACCGCATCTCAGTCATGAGATTTTTTTCAACAGCGATTTGAGATCGGCAAAAGGCTTATTTGATGACATCGGTTGCTTGTCGTCATCAATATCCTCATAGCCATAGCGGTGCTGTTCTTCCTGCCGGGTATGCTCATTGTCATGGCAAAACAGGCATAGTAACTCCCAGTTACTACCATCAGGCGGGTTGTTTTCATGGTCATGATCACGATGATGAACCGTCAGCCCATGTACCGTTTCACGGTCAAACTCACGTGAACAACGACCACAAATCCAGGGATAGAGTTCTAATGCCCGCTGGCGATAACCGGCCATACGCTGGTCCCTGTCATTCCGCGCCCTGGCGACGACTTTATCGAGACGTTGGCTGCGAAGTGGGTCTTTGTTTGTCATTGCACCTCCTGTTGCACTGATACTTATTTGTCAAAAGCAGAGCCCATCCTGTTGCTGTCACGTTGCTGGGCCGCCGTAAAAGCCCGTTCCCAGGCTGTCACAGTCGTTGTTGACTTAATCTTCAAATCTATACCCGACAATGCGTTACGTGTGCTCCACAGAAAAGCCTGGACCAATGAACTTTCAACACCGGTCGCGGTCCGATACATCCAGCTTAAAACACGGTACGAAAAGACGACTTTGGCCACTGCAGCTTTTTTCATCCAAATGGCAGCTTCAGCGGTGTTTCTGTGACCACCGAATAACAGACCCATAGCCAGATTATACTGTGCCTGATGATTACCTGCATTTGCCGCCTTACGGAGCCAGTTCATGGCTGATCCAATATCATATTGCACTCCTGTACCATTGGCGTACAACACACCAATCCTCGCCATGGCACCCAGGTGGCCCATTTTAGCCGCCTCCTGATACATTGAAAACGCACTTTTAGTATCCATTGTCCCAGACTGGTGAACATATTTCTCTGCCCGTACGAAGAGTTGATTCCTTTGCTGGACAAGCTGTGCCTGCTGACCCAGTTTACTCAGCATGGTATTCTGTTTGTCTGCCTGCAGGCCGAGCTGGACTGTTCTTGTAACTGCCTCGTATTGTTTGCCCACAAACTGCAAATTGGCACGTTGCAGTAACGCCATGGCCAAAAGTCGAGTCTGTTCGGTAATTTCTTTATTTCCGAGT
>CAZTLH010000308.1:0-3963 GCA_964614335.1 uncultured Gammaproteobacteria bacterium | reverse complement strand
TCTGTTTCGTAGTGTGATTTTTTTCTGTCTTTTTTTGTTTTACAGGTTAAGACGTTATGCGTGTTGCGTCTTTGTCTTGTTGGTTCGGATATGTATATAAGAGCCCTGCCCTCTAACAGATGGATTAAATGGCGCATTTCAAAGCCAGCATCGCCGCACCAAGAATACCGGCGTCATCAAGACATTGTGAATGATGGATATGAACCTGCGCGCGTTGCGCGGAGAACAGTTTTTCACCGAGCGCATTTTGAATGGACGGTTCAAGCAACAGCCAGGCATTGGCCAGCCCGCCGCCGATGGAATAATGGCCAATATCAAGCAATGTTGCCGCCTGCGCGATACCACATCCGAGAAACCAGCCTGCTTGTTGCAAAACTTCAAGTGCGTTTTTGTCTGCGTCCCTGGCCAGTCCAAATATTTCTTTTGCCTGCCGTTTTAGACCGGTGCGTTGCTGGTAATTGTTGATTACAGCTGTTGCAGAAGCGCGTGTTTCAAGACATCCGCTGGAACCACAGCCGCAAACCAGGCCGGTTGCCTCAATTTTGATATGGCCAAACTCCAGTGCCATGCCTGTCTCCCCGCTATAGGGTTTTCCCTGTAGCACCAGACCACCACCGATGCCGGTCCCGAGGGTGATATGCAATAAACTGGATTCGTCGATACAGCGGCCTACGCCGAAATGATATTCACCAACGGCGGCACATAGCCCGTCATTCTGGATGGTAACCGCCAAACCGGTTTCCCGGCTGATCACTTCTGCCAGCGGGAAGTTATTCAACGTCGGCATATTGGGTGAGGATAGCAGTACACCGGTAGTGCCACGGATAAATCCTGGAAAACCGATGCCTACCTGTTGTGGCGCATTCGGCTTTGAGCACATCTTAGTAATAAAATGACAAATCTGTGATGTAATGGTTTTGTTGGTGACTTGTGGATCATCAATGGGTAATTCAGAGAAATGACTGGGTTGCCGGTCTTGTGCAAGTATTTTGCCAGCGCTGTTAATGATGGCCGCTCGCATATTGGTGCCACCAATATCCATGGCGAGAACGGTTTCGTTCAAGAGGTGATACCCAACGTTTGTTTTCTATACAGTTGTTCATACTGAGTGGCAGAGTTGTCCCACGATGAGTCATGCTGCATGGCATTGCCGAGAATATTGTGCCAAAGTTCAGGATGTTGATAACAACCCAGTGCACGCTTTACACACCCTCGAAACGCCGATGCCTCAGGTTTATCGAACAAAAAACCGGTACCAGTGGCAGGATCATCGGAGACATCGAGGACCGTATCTGCAAGGCCACCGGTGCGTCTGACCACCGGGATAGATCCATATCGCATGGCAATTAATTGTCCGAGTCCACAAGGCTCATAAATTGACGGCATCAAAAACAGATCACTGCCAGCATAGATCCTGTGCGCAAGGGAGTCATTAAAGCCGGAAGTAAAATACAGTTGTTGCGGGTACTGAATGGCAAGGACACGCAGCTGTTCCTCATAATCAGGATTCCCGGAACCAAGAACAACCACTTGAAGTCCTGATTTCAGCCATGCCGGCAGGCAATTCAGGAGCAATGTTATGCCTTTCTGTTCTGCCAGGCGTGAAACGACAGCGAGTAATGGTGTGTTTGCGGTCAACCGGAATCCGCAAGACCTTTGTAATGCAGCTTTGCACAGGGCTTTGCCCTGAAGTTGCGCTGGATCATAGGGTTTGATTAGCTTGGGATCAGTTGCAGGATTCCAGAGTTCGAGATCCAGACCGTTGACGATGCCACTGATCAGCTTCTGACGAATACCCAGAAAACCTTCCAGACCGCAACCGTATTCTGGTTTTAATATTTCCCTGGCATAGGTTGCGCTGACAGTGGTAATGGCATTGGCACTGGCAATGCCAGCTTTCATACAATTGATTTGACCAAAATATTCATACCCTTCAGGTTGAAATCCATTCGCTGGCAAGCCCAGGCGCGGGATCCATTCCGGGTCAAATAAACCCTGATAAGCCAGATTGTGAATGGTATAGACACACCGGGCGTTGGTGATTTGTGGTAGATGGGTATACTGCTCAAGTAATAATAATGGCAACAAGCCGGTCTGCCAGTCATGACAGTGGAAGATGTCGACCTTGTCGTAGAGTGCGGCTGAGCCTTGCAAGACCGCGCGACAAAACAGCATGTACCTGAGGAGATTATCAGGCCAATCTCCACCAGGCGGACCGTAGAGAGCATCTCGATCGTATAAATCATCCTGCTCGACCAAAATGTATCGTACACCATGAATATCAGTTTGATGTAGTGGGACGGTTCTGGTCTGATGATCTATATCTATCGCTAAACTCTGAGCACAGGGTTTTATTGGATAGCCGGAATTGTCGATCAATTTACGGTAGTAGGGTATGATGACGGTGATAAGATGACCGAGTTTGGCCAATGCTCGCGGTAATGATCCGACAACGTCTGCCAGACCACCGGTTTTTGCCAGTGGCATGGCTTCTGATGCAGCGAAAACAATTCTTAGTCTGGTCATGGAGTCACTCCTTGCGGGCTATTCTAGCCCACTGATAGCATCACCAGCCAGTGATTACGTCGTCTTATCCGGAAAGATATAAAACAGAATAATGTTATCACCATACGTATTTGAAAGATGACCAGATTAACCAAAAGCCCACAATGGCAGGCATTGTTATCGAATTGCGGTGAGATGACTAGCTGCAAAATGCAGAAAATGTTCGATAACGACCTCGAGCGATTTAATCGATTCAGCATCAAACTCGATGATATTCTGGTTGATTATTCAAAGAATATCATCACCGACAAAACTTTGAGACTATTGTTTGGTCTAGCCAGATCCACGGGTCTTGAGCAGGCGATTCAATCGATGTTTACTGCGAAAAAAATTAATTGTACTGAACAGCGAGCCGCATTACATATTGCCTTGCGCAATATGGGTGGTCGACCCATTCTGCTTGATGGTCAGGATGTGATGCCGCAAATTGCCGTTGAACTCAAAAATATGCGTGGTTTTGTTGAGGCCGTGCGTCAGGGGAGTTGGCTGGGGATCGATAGGCAAGCGATCACCGATGTGGTGAATATCGGAATTGGCGGCTCTGATCTGGGACCGCATATGGTTACAGAAGCCCTGCGTCCTTTTGCCGGACAATTGCGTGTTCATTTTGTCTCCAATGTAGATGCAACCCAGCTGCTCAATACATTACAGGCATTGAATTACAGAACGACGTTATTTGTCGTGGTTTCCAAGACCTTCACGACTCAGGAAACACTGATGAATGCCTGTTCCGCTCGCAGCTGGTTTTTGCAACAGGGTGGAACACAAGCTGCCATTGCAAGTCATTTTGTGGCCGTTTCCACACACACTGAAGCGGTTGTTGAATTTGGTATCAATCCGGTGAATATGTTTCAATTTTGGAACTGGGTTGGCGGGCGTTATTCGCTCTGGAGCACGGTTGGCTTGTCCATTGCCTTGTCAGTCGGCATGGACCGGTTTGAGCAATTGCTTGCTGGCGCACATGTCATGGATGAACATTTTCGCACTACGCCATTTGAACAAAATATCCCGGTCATCCTGGCCATGCTCGGGATCTGGTACAACAATTTCTTCGGTGCCGGGAGTTACGCAATCCTGCCCTATGACCAGAATATGCACCGCTTTCCAGCCTATCTGCAACAAGCAGATATGGAGAGTAATGGTAAATCGATCGATCGCCAAGGTCGAAAGGTTGACTATAGTACGGGTGCGGTCATCTGGGGAGAACCCGGCACCAATGGCCAGCACGCTTTTTATCAGTTACTGCATCAGGGCACAAGGATGGTGCCGGTTGATTTCCTGTTGCCTGCACGCAGCCTTAATCCATTGGGGGATCACCATCAAACCTTGATCGCCAATTGTCTGGCCCAGTCCGAAGCCCTGATGCTGGGGAAGACCGCTACGGTTGCGGCTCAAGAG
>CAZTLH010000307.1:0-3974 GCA_964614335.1 uncultured Gammaproteobacteria bacterium | reverse complement strand
CTTTTATACAGAATCCGTCAAATTATTCAAACAACTTTCCAATGAATTTGATTTCAATATCATGTACTCACAACGTGGGCAACTCACGCTGGCACATACAGATGCCGCAGTGAGGGCATTTCGACAACGTGCAGAAGTTAATAAACATTTCGGTGGTCAGAGTGAGCTGATCGGACCGGAAGAAATTAAGGCATTGGTCCCCGCCCTCAATATGCACCCTGGCCACCTCGAGGTAAAGGCTGGCCTCTGGCACAAGGATGGGGCCACAGCACGTCATGACGCGGTAGCATGGGGTTATGCCAAAGACGCAACAAAACGTGGAGTAGAACTGCACCAACTTACCGAAGCAACAGACTTCATCATCAACAAGGACAGAGTGGTTGCTGTAAAAACCAACCGCGGCACGGTTCACTGTGGCTGCGTTGTCCAGGCCGTAGCTGGGCATAGCTCCTTACTTGCAACCAAAGCCGGATTCAGGATGCCCATCATTGCCTACCCCCTGCAGGCAATGGTTACCTTGCCGGTAAAGCCTTTTCTTGACCCCCTGGTCAGTTCACCGGCACATCACTGCTATGTTCAGCAAACCGGGCGCGGTGAAATTGTGATAGGAGGGGGCTCCGATCCCTATCCTCTCTACAACACCCGCTCAACACTCGAATTAAAAGAGCATTTATTGGCGAGCACAATTGACATGTTCCCGTTTATGGCTGATTTTCGTCTGATGCGGCAATGGGCCGGGATCACCGACATGACCCCCGACTACAGCCCCATCATGGGCTTGAGTCCCGTTGGAAACTACTACCTCGATGCCGGCTGGGGAACCTGGGGATTCAAAGCCACACCAATTTGCGGCAAAACCATGGCACAACTGGTTGCCAGTGGCGGAAAAGTGCCTGAACTGATCGCACCATTTTGTATGGACCGTTTTGATGATTTTCAACAAGTCAATGAAATGGGTGCAACAGCTGCCAGCCATTAGCCAGGGGGCAAAGACATGAAAATAATGAATTGCCCACTTAACGGGCCCAGAAATATCAATGAATTCGCCTATGGCGGTGAAGTCCGGACCATGCCTGATCCACAACACTGCAGTAATCGCCAATGGGCTGATTATGTATTCTATTCCGACAATCCGGCCGGTATCGCCATCGAATGGTGGCTCCACACTCCGTCCAGTTACTGGTTTATTGCTGAACGACACACGGTCACGGGTGAAATTCTTCGAACCTTCGACCCGGCAGAATTATTCAATAAGCGTGTGGATTTCACCTCTGGCGATCAGAAGGGAAAAACATGAGTGATCCAGGCTATCGCTCGAGCCGATTATCAGCCCCTGCCGGCCTGCTGATCAACCGCGATAAATCGGTCTCTTTTCAGTTTGAGAGCAACCAATACCAAGGTCTGGAAGGTGATTCCATCGCCAGTGCGTTACTGGCCAATGGTTGCTGGCTCATGTCCCGGTCATTTAAATACCACCGCCCGCGAGGCCCCCTGAGCATGGCCGGTCAGGATTCAAATACCCTGGTCCAACTGGGTAAAGAGCCGAATGTACTGGCCGATCGAACACCTGTGGTCCAGAACTTACACATCCGGGGCCAGAACTATACCGGGTCACTGGCGCATGACAAGGATGCCCTGTTGGGTTATCTTGCACACTTTATGCCGGTTGGTTTTTATTACCGTGCTTTTTTCAAACCCCGTGGAGTCTGGCGATGGTGGGAAAAGACCATCCGCAAAAAAGCCGGTCTTGGCCAGGCAAACCTGAATTTCATTCCAGGTTATCATGACAAAGTGTACCTGTTCTATGATGTCGTCGTAGTCGGTTCCGGCCCGGCCGGTTTGAGTGCTGCGCTGCAGGTGGCTGATCAGGGCGGCAAGGTGCTGCTGGTGGAAGAACAACCACTACTCGGCGGTGCACTCGCCTATCACCGTTTTGATGTTGATGGCCTGGTAGCAAACCAGCTTCGTGATGACCTGGTCCGTCAGGTTAGTGAACACGAAGCTATCGATATACAACTCAATGCCACCTGTAATGGCTGGTTCAAGGATAACTATCTGCCAGTCATCCAGGGCCAGCGTCTGTATAAAGTCCGGGCCAAAGAATGCATCGTAGCCTCCGGTGCCTTTGAACAACATGTTGTCTTTCGCAATAATGATCTTCCGGGAATTGTTTTGTGCAGCGCGGCTGCCAGGATGATGAAGCTATACGCCCTCAAGCCCGGTCAATCTGCTGTCATATTGACCGGCAACGATGACGGCTACCTCACTGCACTGGAACTGGCCGATCAGGGTATTGGGGTCGCCGCAGTCGTTGATATGCGGGCAGCACCCGAGTCCAGCGCCCTGCTCACAGCTGTTGTGCAACGAAAGATTACTGTCATTTCAGAATCGACCATATACGAGGCCTTGCCCGGCAAAGGTGATCACCATGTCAGAGCGGTGGATGTACGCCAGATCATCAAGCCCGGCACTGTCGCCAGCAATCCCAGGATTATCCCTTGTGACCTGGTCTGCATGACTGCGGGATACATGCCGGCTTATCCGTTACTTTGTCAGGCTGGAGCTAGGCTGACTTATGATGACCAGCGAGCCGAATTCAACTTGTCGAATCTACCTGAACATCTTCATATTGCCGGCTCGGTCAATGGCATTCATACCCTGGAATCCGTCATCGCTGATGGTAAATATGCCGCGGTCTGCGCCTTGACAAATTTACAACTGGGCACTGCGGAGGCTGCCGGGGTTCAGTGTGAACGCAAACTGAACTACCAATGGCCCATATTTGAACACCCCAAAGGCAAGGATTTTGTCGACTTTGATGAAGATTTACAGGTCAGGGATATCATTAATGCAACCCGTCTGGGTTATCGTGATATACAACTGGTCAAACGCTTCTCAACCGTGGGGATGGGTCCCTCACAAGGTCGACATTCTGCCTTGCCCACAGCCCGCCTAGTGGCTGCTGCGACCTATCGTACGATATCAGAAACCGGGGTAACAACTGCCAGACCCCCTTTCGTTCCTGAAAAGCTGGCCCTCCTTGTCGGGCGAAATTTTGACCCCTATCGACAAACCCCCATGCATTATCGACATCTGGAGCTGGGTGCCAACATGATACCAGCAGGAAACTGGCAACGGCCGGGTTATTATGGCCCATCATCAGACCGGGAACGTTGCATTCAAGATGAATTACGACAGGTTCGGCACAAGGTCGGACTGATTGATGTCAGTACCCTGGGAGGCATCGAAATCCGTGGCCCTGATGCCGCAGAATTCATGAATCGCCTGTATACCTTTGCCTTCCACAAACAACCCGTTGGCAAGACCCGCTACGCCGTAATGACCAATGAACTCGGGGTGGTTATCGATGACGGTGTTAGCTGTCGTCTCAGCGAGGAACACTTCTATGTCACAGCCACGACCTCCGGGGTGGTAAGAGTTTACCGCGATATGCTCAGATGGAATGCGCAGTGGCGTCTGGAGGTCGATATCAGCAATGTCACTTCGGCTTATGTCGGTGTTAATCTGGCCGGGCCGGATGCACGCAGGGTACTGGAAAAAATCACCGAAGATGTTGATCTGTGTGCAGCAGGTTTTCCTTATCTTGGCTATCGTGAAGGCCAGGTTGCCGGTATACCGGCACGTCTGCTACGGGTCGGATTTGTTGGAGAACTGGGCTATGAAATCCACGTCCCTGCATTCTATGGGGAGGCACTTTGGGACGCACTGATGGCTGCAGGCCAAGAATTTGACATCAAGCCATTTGGCGTGGAAACACAACGCCTGTTGCGTCTGGAAAAAGGCCATTTCATCATCAGCCAGGATACTGACAGCATGAGCCACCCAGGTGAGCTATCACTCGAGTGGGCCATTAGTCGCAAAAAATCCTTCTTCGTCGGTGGTCGCTCGGTAGCGATCGTTATGGCGCGCAAACAAACGCGCAAACTGGTGGGCTTCACCCTGCCCAAAACCAG
>CAZTLH010000306.1:0-4010 GCA_964614335.1 uncultured Gammaproteobacteria bacterium | reverse complement strand
GTCAAATTGGCTGGGCTCTGATTCTTGCCGGCAGGAAAATAACGTTGTATTTGCTGAAAATAGGCCATCAGCACTTTACTGCCATCACTACCAGGTTGCGGTCGTGAGACAGCGAGTTTCTTTTGTCTACTCTTTGTCCGCAATGCATCCTGGCGATGTTTTTTTCTCGCCGCCAAACCATCGATATCTTCGAAAGCAGACAAATACCAGTTGCCGCGGTGCCGTAGGAATGAATATTTCACATTGCGGGTAGAAGTTTTATGATTCTTCCGCGATGGTAGCAGGCCTGCTATTGTCATCTTCACCTGGGCACGTGCAAAATTACCGGCCTTTCTGACACTTTTGACCTTCCATGCAACAGGATGCAAAAGTCTGAAAAAGGCAGTGGCATCCCGTTCCAGAATCATGGCCGAAGGGTCGATCTTTCCGGTTTTCCACAGCATCCTGATTTTGGCGACCAGCGCGATTCGATCCTTTCTCGAAAGTTCATCTTTGCTGTGGGGCGGATACCGTCTTGACATCATGTCAAAATATTCCATCAAAACCTCCTCCGGCTCCGTCCCTGATCGCAGCGGATATTGCTGTTTCGGCAGAATTTCACGAAAATCGGTCAATCTCCATACTGCACCGTCCTTTTGCAGGGCATATTGACCCCGTGTTGCATAATACATGGGTGCATCGGCACTGAGACTGCCCACATCCGGTGTGAATTCGACCTCCACCGTGGCCTTGTTCCTGGTATGTCTAATTTCAGTAGTGACAAATGGGAATGCGGCATTGCTTTTAACAAACAGAAAGTCACGGGCCATGACTCTCCTCGAACGCCAATAGGCATCCACCTGGTCTCGCAATTTACGACGCGCTTTTGCCGATATATCCAATTGTGGTTGATAAACACGAACCGCTGTCTTCATATAGTTTTGCAGTCGCTGCTGTGGACTCGTCCCGGTCGCTACAGCAAGAGACGCCTGGAGGAACAATAGCAGCAACAGCATCTTTTTGATCAACATCATAATACTCCCATGTTATTGTTACTGTGCTGTCCCCAATGAAAAGGTGTAATTTGAAAACAGGTGGTAAAGCCATGGATTGGCATCGCGTATTCGAATGATCAAGCCGGATGTTGAAGCCGGCAATGAAAGCGAGGCACGACCGGCTAGCTTGACAAAACGTCCAAGACGCTTGCCTGTCATCACATCCAGAAAATCCACCCGAAAACGAAATTTCGGCTCTGCAAAGGCAATCACCAGTTTTCCGGCTTTGCCATCTAAACGGTAGGTGTCGACCCGATCCTCCAGACCCAGACTGGCCTGGTATTTTTTCGCAGTATCGATGACCAGAGCCTGCCGCAGATTCTTGCCTGCTTCCTGGCTCGCCTTCAGGTCTCCAGCCGACTCCACAAGCAGTTCAAATTTGGCATCCCGATGTACAGCAACATAGTTGTCGCCAATGGCAAAATAGAAACCCCGACCTTCTACATCCATAAAACCAGTGGTCACATCACCCCCACGAAATTGGCGTACCAGTACCGAGCGACCCTTGACTGCTTTCCCGTCCGGGGTGTAGATGTGGGCTGAAAACCCGGCAGCCAAATTCGCGGCACCCTTTTTGAATGATGGTCTGTATTTCTGGATATTGCCACGAATACTGGCATGCTCAGCGATTTTTGTCGCCACATAGAAATACCTGCGAACTCCTTTAGGTAAATCCTTTTTCAATGTATATGTGCCGGGCTTCAGTGTTTGTGCCTGGTCAATAGAATCACCTCCTTCCACCGGATTGCCAAACCGTCCCGGTGCAGCGGCCCTGGCAACTTGCTGTACTTCATCCAAAACCAGCTGTATGTGTCGCAACAAATCCGAGGCATGCCTGGCATCGATAAACTGCCCTCCGCCGGCAGCGGCAACTGCTTTGAGCTGTTTTCTGGCCTCATCATCCAGATCAAAACCAATCACATGCACCCGAACCTCAATCCCCTGGGCACGCAATGCTTTTACTGCTGCAACCGGGTCACCATGACAGGTTTCCTTGCCATCACTGATTAGCAGGATATGCGGGTGCCGATTTCGATGAGGCAGTAAATCCCGGCCCGCAAGACGCAGACTCTCGGCGATGGGTGTATACCCATAGGGCTGCAAAGCTTTGACCGCAGCATGCACACGGGATATTACCGGGCCTGAAAAGGGTACCAGTAATTCGGTATTGGGACAGGAGTCTTTGACCGTCTTGGCAACACTTTGATCAAACCCATAAGCCCGAAATGCCAGGGCAATATTCTGCTCATCAATATTCTTGAGCGTAGTATTGAGTGCCTGTTTGGCCCAATCCATCTTGCTGCGACCCTGGAGTTTTGCGGCCATCGAACCGGATGCGTCCATTACCAGCTCCATATACAGGACCGGTTCATTGGATACTGACGCAGGTGGTCTTTTTATCTGCTGTTTTTGTTCCGGCAGGGTAATTTCTTTTACCAAATTCATACCACTGGCCACCCCATTGACCACACCATTGGCTGGCGCTGCCATTTTCATGCCGGTATGCACAGATTTACTCTTGCGGGCTGATGGCGATACACCGATTTTACCGGCTTTTACACCCAAAGCT
Source organism: uncultured Gammaproteobacteria bacterium (assembly GCA_964614335.1). GTDB lineage: Bacteria > Pseudomonadota > Gammaproteobacteria > Arenicellales > DRJH01 > DRJH01. Next base: position 1,406 of record CAZTLH010000306.1, on the reverse strand, counting down.
TGCAGCAGTGATGATTGGGAATCGGCAACATGAAATGACCCACCACCTTCCAGGGCGATTTCACCCAATTGTGCGGTCGGTGTGTCCTCCCCGACAGCAATGGTATCGATACGAACACCTTGAGCCGCAAGCGCTTTGGCAATCGGTAGCGGATCTTGCTTGCAGGTTTCCAGGCCATCGGACAACAGAATAATCTTTCTGGCGCCTGTTACGGTGGCCAAGTCCATTTTGGCCTGGGACAATGCATACGCGATCGGCGTCGCATGGCCTAATGGTTTGTTTTGATGAATCAGCCTGGAAATTTCCTTGCCGTTATGAATACCAAAGGGCTGCCATAGTGCCGACGCCTTGCAGGCCACCGATTTGTTATCACTGCCACTGAAAGCAAACCCACGCAAGGCCAGGCTGGTCTGTTCCGGGATCTTTGCCAACAGTTTCTGAAAGGCTTTTCGAACCACCGACATTTTGCTTTCAGGGTTATCAACACTGACGGGGTCGTGCATACTGTAGGAAAAGTCCACCAGAAAAAGTATGTGGTTCTGCTGTTTTGATACAGCCATACTCGAGTATCCAACACTTGTCAGGGCAATAATCAGCACAGTCAGTAATTTATTGGCTATTTTCATTTTCCGACTCAACTCACCCTGGAATACACGTTCAAATTTCAATACACTCATTGAATGTAGTTCACTATCGCAATGAATTCTATATTTTTCATCAAATATTCCTACATATCAAGAGATCTCACCGATGAAAGACACGGCCTGACAGGTATCTTTGATCATGGGGAATTGTATTTTAGCTATCATGACGCGAGCCATAACTGGCGATAAAAAGTGCAGGGCAGCGTAGCTTTTTGACCAAGTTCAGGTGCTATACATTGATTACCCCAATGAAGCTGGGAAGCCAGATTGCCACGGGGAAAAAGCTTCTCTACACTGGTCACAGAGGAGTTTCCAAAAGCCATTCAGAAGAAAACCATTGGACTGCGTGATAACACTCAGTGGGCTTTACAGGCGGATAATGTTTTACTCATTGGCCCATCAGGTGTTGGTAAATCCCATATAGCCTCAGCGTTTGATCTTCATCTTATCGAGCAAGGTATCCGGGTAAAGCGGGTCCCTGCCACATCTCTGGTGCAGTTTCTGCTACAGGCAAAAAGAGACCTGGATCTCATGGCAGAAATGAACAAACTGGATAAATATCGGGAATTGATTATCGACGATATTGGCTACGTTAAGAAAACCGACTCAGAGACCTCAGGTGCTGTTTGAATTGATTTCCCATCGTTACAAAAGTGGCAATCTGATCATTACTTCGAACCAACCTTTTAGCCATTGGGATCAGATATTCCCCGACACGTTGATGACCGTAGCGGCCATTGACAGAATCATCCACCATGCCAC
>CAZTLH010000305.1:0-4022 GCA_964614335.1 uncultured Gammaproteobacteria bacterium | reverse complement strand
ACGCGGTTGCAGGAGGGTCATAACTTGTCTCAATATTTCTTCCCCGTCTGCATGACTATATCGCTCATTGTCTGCTTTTAACGCATCCAGATCAATGCACAACAGTGCAATCTTTTTGCCGTTTCTCCTGGACTCGGCCACTGCCTGTTGCCAGCGATCATACAACAATACGCGATTTGGCAATCCTGTCAGGGCATCATGCATGGCCATTTCCTTGATCAGACGCAGACCCTCAAGATACCGGGTACGGGCATCCGCAAACAACCAGCAAAGCAGGGATACCATCAATAAAAGCGCCAGATAATAACCAAGATACTCACCCAAAGCGTGGGGTGAAAAAAAACCGGTTACCTTTATCGCAGGAATAAAAGCGACGATTTTCCAGAACAATTGATCCGCAGCATGATTCGAAGACCAGGCCCCTGCGCTGGCACTGGCGATCTTCCATGGATACACCGTGGAGATCACATAGCTACCTTCTGCAGTTGCCAATTGACTTTTTGGTGTGGATATGACTCGTTTCCAGAGTGCGGGATACTTGCTGGTAAAACTCGACTTCTCACCAAAAGCAAAGCCCCATGCTTTCAGTCCGGCAAGACCAGATTTACGATGGACATGATCGACCTGCTGCAACAGGAATCCCTGTGGATTGTACAACGAGAACCTGGCATTTTCGGCACCAAAAGACTGCCGAAAATGATTCAGCAAGTGCTGGCCGGTGATATTCAGCACCAGAAAAACCCCGAAATGTCCTTTTCTTGCAGATATCGTTGCTGCGAGACGGAATGTAGGTTTTAGCGGTCGTTCAAGTTGCCCATGCTCCCGGTTCAGGTCAAAACGGGACAACAATACCTGGCCCGGCGCTAATTTCTTTGCCGAAATAAAATAATCGCGCTGCGATTTATTCTGTAATTCACTGTTGGCCACAATCATCGGCTTACCACCGTGCTGATTGACCCGTAACAGTTCCTGGCCGGTATTCGATAACAAACGCAGCTGATCAGCGATCGGTCTATTTTTCATATACCGTACAAGATATTGCTGCAAATCCGCCAATGCCAACGGTGTCGGCCGACGGGCATAACCTCTAACCAAAGGATTTTCACTCAACACCTGGAACTCAAATCGCAGGTCACCAAGTTCATCATTCAATACTTGACTTGCTACATCAACATGCCTCGCGACATCAGCCATCGTGCTGTCTCGTTTGGCCAGTTCCTGCGAGTACCACAATAACCAGAAGCACGCCGTGATAACCATGACGGCAGCTGCAAACACAGTAAGAAATATACGTATCTTACTGGCAGGTGTGATTGATAGCTTGGTGAGTAACACTTGTTCTTGACTCTGACCCGTTAACTCCAATACAGAAACATGCGTGACAGTACCATTTTAGCCCGCATCATACGCCGGTCTGTGATTCGCCTCAATACCGGAAAGGTGATACCACATAAACTTGCTGTAGAATTTTCTGACTGTATTTTTGTATGGGTTGGTACTGGATTCTCGCCTGCGCGGGAATGACAAGGTGCAGGATTCGGGAATGACAAGAGGCGGAGCACGGAAAAGATCAGGACAAAGACAAGATTCAGCAATATGCCAATGGGCCGGGAGATATTACCCTCGGGGTATATGCAGGGCCGGGTAGCGCCGAACCAGGAACTCCTGGCACTAAATTCTGTTTCCGCTGTTAGTCATATGCCGCCATAATCTTTAAAAATATTGTTCCGTAACGTTCTAGTTTACTCTGACCCACGCCATTCAAACTGGAAAACTGGAGTAAATTTGACGGTCTTTCCTCGACCATGGCACGCAAGGTGCTGTCATGAAAAATCAGATAGGGTGGTACACCCTGTTTTTTGGCCAGACGGGTGCGACAATCACATAATGACTGCCACAGTTGCTCGTCATTACCTTCGAATACATGCTGTTCCACCTTCTTGGCACGTCGTTGACTGGATTTTTTTTGACCATTTCGCTCCAGACGCAGTTGTATCGACTGCTGACCCTGCAGGATAGGCCGACAGCTTTCGGTCAAACGCAGGACCCCAAAGCCTTCCGGGTCTGTAGACAACAGCCCCGCCGCCAGCAATTGACGAAACACCGATCGCCACTGTGCAGCCGTCAAGTCAGCCCCGATACCAAACGTACTCAACTGCTGGTGGTTATTTGCCAGCATGCGATCACTGGTTTTCCCCAACAGGATATCGATGATATAACCGGCACCAAATCGTTGTCCGCTACGATAGACACAGGACAGGGCTTTGCCGACATACACACTGCCATCCTCAACCCGGGGTGGATGTAAACAGGTGTCACAATTTCCACAAGGCTGTGGTCGTTGTTCTCCAAAGTAGGCCAGTAAGGCCTGTCGGCGACAACTGGTCATTTCACAATAACCGAGCATGGCTTCGAGTTTGCGACGCTCGAGTCGTTTGTGTGCCTCATCTGCTTCAGATGCCTCCAGCATTTGCCGCAGACGCACAACATTTTGCAGACCGTAACACAACCAGGCGCTGGCCGGCAGCCCATCACGCCCGGCACGACCGGTTTCCTGATAATAGGCTTCCAGACTGCGTGGCAGATCGAGATGGGCGACAAAGCGGATATCCGGCTTGTCAATACCCATACCGAATGCAATGGTGGCCACCATGATCAAACCAGCCTCATTCATAAAGCGGTCCTGATTCCGCCCTCGCTCCTCATGGGACAGACCGGCATGATAGGGCAGCGATTGACGACCATGTACGTTCAGCCACTGCGCAGTGGTCTCCACTTTTTTTCTCGACAGACAATATACGATACCACAGTCACCAGGGTGTTGCCGATCCAGAAATCGCAATAACTGTTCCCTGCCGGATTGTTGTTCCTCAACCAGATAACGGATATTGGGCCGATCAAATGAACTGACATACTGTTCAGCCTCCTGCAAGGCCAGTTGAGTCACCATATCGCGACGGGTTGTGGCATCTGCGGTGGCAGTCAAGGCCATTCTCGGCACATTCGGAAATCGTTCTGCCAGTACCGAAAGCTGGAGATATTCCGGACGGAAATCGTGGCCCCAGCTGGATACGCAATGAGCCTCATCGATGGCAAACAATACCAGTTTTAGTTGTTCCAGCAAATCCAGCGTACGTGGCAACAACAATCGTTCGGGCGCGATATACAATAAATCGAGCTGTCCTGAACACAGTGTTCGTTCAATCGATTGTTGCTGGCTATAATCAAGACTGGAATTAAGGTATTCGGCCCGAACCCCGACCTGACGCAGAGCCAGGACCTGATTCTGCATCAATGCAATCAAGGGAGAAATCACAACCCCTGTGCCATCGAGCAGCAGCGATGGTATCTGGTAGCACAACGACTTTCCGCCACCGGTCGGCATCAAAACCAGACTATCCTTTCCTGCCAGGGTCGCAGCGATCACATCAGCCTGGCGTGGATGAAATTCGGCAAAACCAAAGGTCTGGCGCAATAGCGTACGGGCGGCATCCATCATGCCGGGTATTGTACTTCCTGAAGCCGTACAGGAATTGAATAATGGTGAATCGGCAGTAACTCCTGCTGCGGAAAAGCTGAATTTATGACATTACTGGAGCACCATCTGCGACCGGACAGGATAGGGAGCAGATACACCTCCGCAAAAGCAGTTATCCCAAAAGTGGTCAGCAACGAATCCTGCGGGCGCTACAGCTGAAATTGCTACCTGGAAAGACAGAGAAAACGATCATTGCATCACAAAAAATAGAAACAGTAGTGCTCTAACAGACATAGAAAAATGATAACATTATGTTATTACAGATTATTTAAAGTGGTGCTGACAAAGATTGGCTAAGCTGTTTTCTGTATCTTTCCAGCCGATTCTTTCAAGCTGATAAAAATAGAGTTTGCTACCTGCTGCGGGAATTTGGGCGGCAACATCGCTTCCACACTGCTGATGACTTTTGGTGTTGCCCCTAAAATCTCCTCAATGATTGAAGCAATCTCACCGGCAAGACCAAGCTTTCCTGCGGCACTGAAAA
>CAZTLH010000304.1:0-4026 GCA_964614335.1 uncultured Gammaproteobacteria bacterium | reverse complement strand
CAGATCCCCGGGCTGCCTGCTGATGACCGTATTTTCGATTCCACCGGTGCCCTGGCGTTGCGCAATGTGCCACAACGTTTACTGGTGATCGGTGGCGGTATCATCGGTCTGGAGATGGCCACGGTCTATCACGCCCTGGGCAGCGCCGTCACCATTGTCGAAATGCAGGACCAGCTCATACCCGGTGCCGATGCTGATCTGGTCAAACCACTGGCACGACATCTCGGCAAGAAACTGTCTGCCATCCTGACCACGACAAAAGTCGAATCCGTGACCGCCGGAGAGCAGTTGCAGGTCAGGATCAGTAACCGCAAAGGCTCCCAGGAACTGGAATTCGATGCCATCCTGGTGTCTGTTGGCCGACGTCCAAACAGCCGCGCACTGAATCTGGAACAGGCGGGGCTAACGACAGACGAACATGGCTTTATCGATGTAAATGATCAGCAACAAACACAGATCCCGCATATCTACGCCATCGGCGATATTGTCGGTCAACCGATGCTGGCACACAAGGCGGTACATGAAGGCAAGGTTGCGGCGGAAGTGGCCGCCGGACAAAAAAGCGGTTTTGATGCCCGGGTCATCCCCGCAGTGGCCTATACCGATCCGGAAGTAGCCTGGGTCGGGCTGACCGAACTGCAAGCCAAAGCTTCCGGCACAGCCTATGAAAAAGGCGTCTTTCCGTGGGCAGCCAGTGGCCGTTCCCTGAGTCTTGGCCGTAATGAAGGCATGACCAAATTGCTGTTCGACCCCAAAACTAAACAATTGCTGGGTGCCGGTATCGTCGGCCCCGGCGCCGGCGATTTGATCGCCGAGACCGCACTGGCCATCGAAATGGGCGCCGACGCCGAAGATATCGCACTGACAATCCACCCCCATCCGACCCTGTCGGAAACTGTCGCCATGGCAGCCGAAGTCTTTACCGGCGCCATCACCGATCTGTATCTGCCGAAGAAGTGAGCATCCGCCTTCATAGCACACGCTATGGTACCGGTACACCGCTGCTGATCCTGCATGGGCTGTTCGGGTCCGGCACCAACTGGCGCTCCATTGCCCGTCGTCTGTCCCGGCAGAATATTGAAGTCGTCACTGCCGATCTGCGCAATCACGGTGCCTCTCCCTGGGTCGAGGATATGAGCTATCCTGCGATGGCCGAAGATGTCAGTGCACTGATTGAGCAAGAATTCAAACAACCGCCATTCATTGCCGGTCACAGCATGGGGGGCAAGGTGGCCATGTGTCTGGCACTGCAGCAACCAGCACTGATCGCGGGCCTGATTGCCATGGATATTGCCCCGATCGTCTATGATCACAGCCACCTCTCATTGATCGATGCCATGAGCAGTCTGAATCTGGGGAACATCAGCAAACGCAGTGAGGCTGATACCGATCTGACCTCACAAATCACCAATCCCATGTTGCGGGCCTTTCTGCTGCAGAATCTGGTCTATCACAACGAGTGCTATGACTGGCGTCTGAATCTTCCGGTCCTGGCACAAAGCATGGCCAGCCTGACCGCATTCCCGTCCTATGCTCCTGGCACCCGCTATGACGGCCCCGCACTCTTTCTGCGCGGCGCCAATTCTCACTATATCCCGGAATCTGCCACAACCACAATCCAGCAGTTCTTTCCAAAAGCAGTGATCAAATCCATCGCCAATGCCGGACACTGGCTGCATGCCGAACAACCGAGCACAGTTGTGACTGCATTACAGGAGTTTGTTCAAGCCAACACGGGTTGAGCCTTCATTCCAGACCCAGGAGGCTGTATTTGAATGTTGTGACAAAATACCCCGTTACACGTTACAAGTCACCAACAGCAGGCTACCATTCAGGCCGATGAATACGGCGACTCATATTGTCTATTGGCTGATTATGCTGGAACTGCTGGCTGTGCCCGGCTTTTTGATTGCACGCAGACTCTTTGCTGAATCCATACTTCATGCCGGCCTGGCTCCGGTCATCGCGCTCGGTCTGACGGCATGGCTGGTCTGGTTTTTCGGCATGGTGTTTGGCTTGCCATTTACCGCCTTCAGCATCCTTACCGTAGCATTACTCGTCACGGCTGCTGCGGTCAGTTTTACAAAAACGATCCATTACAGTGAGTGGATCGGCTACCTGAAGGTTCGTTGCTTTTTTATTGTTTTTTTCCTGCTATTTCTGCTGTACCGGTCCACCAGACCACTGGATTTTGGTGTGGAAGCCCATATGGACATGGCTTTTCTCACTGCCATCAGTCGCACAGAATCGCTCCCGCCCTACGACCCTTTCATGGCAGGAAAAACCATAAATTACTACTATTTCGGTTATCTGGTCTGGGCCATGATGAGCAAGCTCACCCGGATCTCAACCACCTTCGGCTATCAATTTGCCCTGGCTAGCCAATATGCCATGAGTCTGTCAGTCGCCTATGCCGCTGCATTTTCGCTGGCGCGCTCACGTACAGCCGGTTTGCTGGCCCTGCTTGTCGTTGGCCTGCTGGGCAATCTGCACAGCTTTTTGAATCTATTCGGGAACATTCCCTTTCACTACTGGGATGCCACACGCCAAATCCCTGGCGCTGCCACTGAATTTCCGGCCTTCATCTTTACCCTGGGTAATCTTCATCCACATCTGATGGATATCCCGTATGCCCTGACATTACTGATCACAATTGTATTTTGGGCCCGTACTGCAAACTGGTTCCTGGGTCTGTTGATCACGCTGTTTCTCACGGTCACGATGCTGACCAATATGTGGGATTTTCTCGCTTATGCCGTCGTCGCTGTCGCCTTCGCCATCGCTCATGATAAACGCCGGATGCTGTTGATCCAATGGTTGTCGATGCTGATACTCGCGGCAGCAATGACCCTGCCATTTTATCTCTCGATTACCCCTGCCATCTCGGGTCTGGCCTGGGTCAAACCCGCCATGATGACACCACTATCCACCTTTCTCGTGCTCTATGGGCCATTTTTTCTGGCTGCAATCTGGGATGCCAGAAACACCCTGTTCAGCCGCCATGGCCTGACTATCACCGGTGCCTCACTGGTCCCTGCACTGGCACTGCACTCTGCAGCCATCGCATTTCTCGTTACCCTCGCCGGCTGTCATGTACTGAATGCACTACGAACCGGGGAGAACAAGAAAGCGATTTCCGTGATCTTTGTCTGTGCTCTGGGGCTTCTTATTGGCAGTGAGATTGTCTTTATCGATGATCGATTGGGTGGTATTAACGAACGTTTCAATACGGTTTTTAAATTCCATTTTGCCGCCTGGAATATGCTGGCGGTGGCCACAGCTGTCGTTGCCAGCAGTTTGAAGTTTGAGACAAGACCCATTGTGCGGAATACCGGCATTGCCTTAACGACAACCGCCATACTGGCCATGTCAGTCTGGCCCCTGCGTACCATCAGTGGACGGATCAAAGGCTTTTTACAGTCGTCAAACAACTGGACCCTCGATGGCGGGCTGTATCTGAACAAGGGGGAGCGGGCCATCGTAAATTATCTCAAAGCCCAGCCCAAACCACCGATCATCGCCGAGGCCAGTCTCAAGGCCTATAGCCGACAAGGACGAATCTCGACTTTTTCGGGTGCACCGGGGGTGCTGGTCTGGTGGAATCACGAATTGACCTGGCGTGGTGACTGGAAGCCATTGGCTGCACGAAAGAATGATCTTGAGAAACTCTTCAAAAATCGAAAGGTTTCGATCATTAACAAGAGGAAAATCGATTATATCGTTTCCGGACCACTGGAAGAAAAAGTCTTTGGCAAAGATGCCGGTCGCAATCTGCCCGGCACGAAACTGGTTCTAAATGTTGGTAATCACCGGCTTTATCGCACCATACGAAAGCCACGGAACCAGTAAACTTCGATCAGGGCTGGATGAGCAGGCGCTCGACCATTCTGCCGTGCAACAAGTGTTCATTGATGAGGTGGGAGGTTGGCTGAATGGGCGACACGGCTCACTGGTGATACGCAAAACACAGCTCATATCCGGCCCGTGGGTATTTTCTCACCAGTGCGTGCGGAAGCTCAACCGGGG
>CAZTLH010000303.1:0-4029 GCA_964614335.1 uncultured Gammaproteobacteria bacterium | reverse complement strand
TCATTTTTTCGATCATTTGAGGCGAATAGTCGTTCTATTTAACGAAAATGAGCGGAAAAATGGACCAAAGTCCGCTTTTCCGCAGTAGGCTCTCTGTTCTCGGACAGCCTCCTGGATTGATCAGGGCTTATAGACATGTAACAACAGGATTCTGCGGCTGTCGGCATTGAGTACTTCGAAGGTCCAGCCGGCAATTTCCACGGCTTCGCCACGTTCAGGGAGACGTCCAAACTGACTCAACACCAGACCACCGATGGTTTCGATGTCATGACCTGCTGCGGGAAAATGAAATTGCTGGTTGAACTCCTCGAGCGTGCACAAGGCCTTGACGATAAAATCGAGGGTATCACGTTGTACGATCATGTTTTCGGATTCATCAATGTCGTGTTCGTCACTGATGTCGCCGACAATTTGTTCCAGTACATCTTCAATGGTGACCAGACCCGCGACCCCACCGTATTCATCGACCACGATGGCCATGTGGTTGTGTTGTTCCTGGAATTCGCCCAGTAATACATTCAATCGTTTACTTTCCGGGACAAAGCTGGCCGGCCGGGTCAAATCCTTGATATTGAAATCTTCATCATTGCCTTGCTGAAAGTAGCGCAACAGGTCCTTGGCCATCATCACACCAATGATCCGGTCCCGATTTTCATCGATGACAGGAAAACGTGAATGACCAGACTCAACCACAACATCGAGGATTGCTTTTAGCTCATCATCCCGTTCCACGATAACCATTTGCGAACGCTGAATCAGAATATCCCGAACCCGCATATCGGAAACCCTGAAGACCCGCTCGATGGTGTCCATGGCGCTTTGGTCCAGCAGACCACACTGGCGGGCCCTGCGCACCATTTGCAGTACCTGGCTACGGGTCGCGGGTTCGGGTTGGATCCACGCGGCCAGACGTAATAGCCAGCGTGGTCGATAAGGATTTTCAGGTGGGGGGCTCATGTCTTCTCGGTGATGTAGGGATCAGGGATATCAATCCGGGCCAGCAACGCTCTTTCCAGATCTTCCATGGCCTGTGCCTCTTCTTCCTGCAGGTGATCATGACCCAGTAAATGCAGCAGACTGTGGGCCAGCATGTGGGCCCAGTGGTGGGGCACGGGGATTTGTTGTTGCCGGGCTTCATCGTTGACAACATCGGCACAAATGAGCATGTCCCCCAGAATATTTGACTGTACACCCGGTGGGTCGACAAAGGGAAATGACAACACATTGGTCGGCTCGTTCCTGTTTCGGTATAGTCGATTCAGGTCGGTGATCTCGTCAGGGTCGACGATTCTGATGGTCACCTCACCACTGGCAGAGGTTGCCATTGAAAAAACGTGCAGCCAGTGTTTGATCTGCACATCGTCAGGTGTCTGGGTGGTTGTGGTGGGGCGCTGGATGACCAGATTGACAGTCAATCGGATTCGCCTCCGGCTTCTGCTCGCTCATAGGCTTCAACAATACTCTGCACCAATGGATGCCGGACCACATCCGAGGCCTGAAAACGGGTGACGCTGATCCCATCAACTTCATGCAATATCGCTACGGCCTGCCGCAGACCGGAGCGTACGCCCCGTGGCAGATCGACCTGGGTCAGATCACCGGTGATGACAGCCCGGGAAGAAAATCCGAGGCGGGTCAAAAACATCTTCATCTGTTCGGTGGTGGTATTCTGGGCCTCATCCAGCAACACAAAACTGCTGTTTAATGTGCGTCCACGCATATAGGCCAGCGGTGCAATTTCGATTACGCCACGTTCCTGTAGACGGGCCATTTTTTCCAGCCCCAGTAACTCGATCAAGGCATCGAATAATGGTCGTAAATAGGGATCGACCTTTTGTTCAATATCGCCCGGCAGAAACCCCAGGCGTTCACCGGCCTCGACTGCGGGTCGAACGAGAACCAGGCGCTCGACTTCACGCTTTTCCAGTGCTTCTACGGCACAGGCTACAGCCAGATAGGTTTTTCCGGTCCCGGCCGGGCCAATACCGAAGCTGATGTCATGATCCAGGATACGTTGTAAATAGAGATTTTGGTGCAGATTCCGGCCCCTGATCCGGGTTTTGGCCAGTCGAATCTCGGTCGCAGTCGGGTTGGCAGGGTTTTTTTCTGTATGGTTGACTGCACGCAAAGCCAGATGAATCATCGATTTATCCAGCTCGGAGTGATCTGCAGTGTCTGCGTACAGCGCTAACAGGACTTCTTTGGCGTTGGCAGCCTGCTCACCGGTAATAAGCAGTCTATGTCCACGCTGGTTGATTTCAACCCCCAGCCGGTCTTCGATTTGCCGAATATGGGCATTGCATTCCCCGCACAATACAGCCAGACGTTGATTATCTGCCGGTTCCAGGGTGAATGTAACCTTCTGGCTGCTGTTCAACAAGTGTCCCACTGTGAATTCGAAGTCATAGTATATCAGGCCATCGATAGAACGCGTGCAGAATTAACCGGCAATTCTCACCAAGACAGCCCTGTTTATGTCACACACTCGCCTCGCAGTGAATTGGACAGGGCAGCAGTAATGGTGACTGCTATAAATTGTCCCCGAGTGTTCGGGTTGGCAGGAAAATTCACAACCCGGTTATTTTCCGTGCGGCCAGTCATTTCTTCAGGGTTTTTGCGAGAAGGGCCTTCGACCAGTACTGACTGGACCGATCCCACCATATCGGCGCTGATTTGCTGTGCTGTTCTGGTGATGCGGGTTTGCAGCTGTTGCAGACGCTGTTTTTTTGTACTCATGGCCACATCATCCGCCAATTCAGCTGCCGGGGTACCGGGTCGTGCACTATAGATAAAGCTGAAGGACTGATCAAAGCCAACAGTTTCAATCAGCGCCATGGTGGCGGCGAAATCGATATTGGTCTCATTGGGAAAGCCGATAATAAAATCTGAAGTGATACTGATGTCCGGGCGAGCCAGACGCAATTTGTCGATAATCTGCAGATAGTCTTCCGTGGTATAGCGGCGTTTCATTGACTCCAGAATACGGTCAGAGCCACTTTGAACCGGCAGGTGCAGGTGCCCGGCGAGTTTTTTCAGGTCACGGTGTGCGCGTACCAGTTCATCGGTAAATTCGAGTGGATGGGAAGTGGTGTAGCGTACCCGGCCGATGTTGTCGATTTCACAGACATGTCGTAACAACAATGCCAGGTCCGCTTCACCGCCACCGAACAGGGCCCCGCGGTAGGCGTTGACATTTTGTCCCAGCAGGGTGACTTCGCGGACGCCTTGTTCTGCCAATTCATAGACTTCTGTGATGACATCATCGAAGGGACGACTGAATTCCTTGCCACGGGTATAGGGGACCACACAAAAGCTGCAGAATTTACTGCAGCCTTCCATGATGGAAACATAGGCTTTTACCCCATCGACCCGGGGGGGTGGCAGCAGATCAAATTTTTCGATTTCCGGGAAACTCACATCCAGCGCCGGCTTTTTTGACCGGAGCAGGGAATCGAGCATCTGTGGTAAACGGTGCAAGGTTTGGGGGCCAAAGACCAGGTCCACAAATGGAGCACGACGCAGGATATTTTCGCCCTCCTGACTGGCGACGCAACCACCGACGCCGATGATCATCTCCGGTCGTTGTTCTTTCATCTCACGCCAGCGACCGAGATGAGAAAAAACTTTTTCCTGGGCCTTTTCCCGTACCGAGCAGGTATTTAGCAGCAGGACATCGGCTTCTGTAGCCAGCCGGGTGCGTTGCAGCTGATGACTCTCGCGTAGAAGATCAGCCATCCGGTCAGAGTCATACTCATTCATTTGGCAGCCGAAGGTCTGGATAAATAATTTTTTCATGACAGCTTACAGGAAGACAGAGTCTAAATTTGCGGACCGGTAGTATACCGATTTCACCATTGATGGGTATACTCCATCTGCATGCTGTCAGGAGCTCCCGCTAACTCTGGATTTGATGACTATTTTTTCGTTCGATGGCCATAAATGTCCAACTGGCTCAAAAACAACCGACAAACCCAGTGTTTCAAGTTCCTGGCATGCTGTCAGGGGGGGGGCTCCTGGCGAATCGTGATG
>CAZTLH010000302.1:0-4035 GCA_964614335.1 uncultured Gammaproteobacteria bacterium | reverse complement strand
CTACGGATGACTTCACACTGGGGGTCGATGCCCAAGTGTATTTCACCGATGAGAATGCCTATGGCCCGCAGGACGGTCTGATGAAAATCGCCTACCCGCTGGTCCTGTTTGATCGCAATATGATCGATGGCAGAATGATGCTGTCGCAGTTTACCTCGCTGGTCATCGGTAACAATCAGGGCATGGGCGATATTATCGGTTTGCGGATGCTCGATTTTTATGTGCCAAGGAAAGCCATCGAACTCTTCGATGGTCCTTCCTACACTTTGCAGGACATGTGGCGAACACTGGGCCGACCGGTGGTCGATGGCGGTTTTGTCGTCGGCACCATTATTAAACCCAAACTGGGATTGCGACCGGAGCCATTTGCCCGTGCTGCCTATGATTTCTGGCTTGGTGGTGACTTCATCAAAAATGATGAACCACAAGGAAACCAGACCTTCTGCCCCATGCGGGAAGTCATTCCACTGATGGCCGATTCCATGCGCAGAGCCCAGGATGAAACCGGCAAAGCAAAAATATTTTCAGCGAATATCACAGCCGATGACCCTGCAGAAATTATTGCCCGGGGCGAATTTATTCTCGAAACATTTGGTGAAAATGCTACCCATATCGCCTTTTTGGTTGATGGCTTTGTTTCCGGTCCATCCGGTGTTACCACCGTGCGTCGCAATTTCCCAGACCAGTTCCTGCATTATCACCGCGCCGGTCATGGTTCGGTCACTTCGGAAGTGAACCCACGTGGCTATCCAGCCTATGTACATACCAAGATGGCACGTTTGATGGGCTCCTCGGGCATTCATACCGGCACCATGAGCTTCGGCAAAATGGAAGGTGATGCCAAGGACCGGGTCATGGGCTTTATGCTCCAGGACGATGCCGCCGACGGCCCTTTCTATCACCAGGAATGGTATGGCATGAACCCGACCTGTCCGATCGTCTCGGGTGGCATGAACGCCCTGCGTATTCCAGGTTTCTTCAATAACCTGGGACACTCCAATGTCATCCTGACCGCCGGTGGCGGCGCCTACGGGCACCTCGATGGCCCGGCTGCCGGTGCGCAATCACTGCGTCAGGGCGAAGAGTGCTGGCGTGAAGGAGCGGATCCGGTTGAGTTTGCCAAGTCTCACCAGGAATTCGCCCGTGCCTTCGAGTCCTTCAGCCATGATGCCGATCTGTTATTTCCAGGCTGGCGGGAGCAACTTGGCTAAGTTGATCTAGGAGCCTGTCCGAGAACAGAGAACCTACTGCGGAAAAGCGGACTTTGGCCCGATTCCCCCCTACGTCGTTAAATACAATGAGTATTCGCCTCAAATCATGACAAAATCGGCCTCAAATCCGCTTCCCCTCGTGACGGCTCCTGTTCTCGGACAGGCTCCTAGACCCTGCAAAAAAGCCCTGTCCGATGACAGGGCTTTTTTCACTACTTTTTATCGCTACCCGCGTTGGGCCTGAACCACGGCAAGGGCACTGAGATTGACGATACCACGCACAGTGACCGACTCTGGAACCACATGGGCCGGTTTATCGATACCCAGCAGAATCGGACCGATACTAACCCCTTCCCCCTGTGCCTTGAGCAGATTGTAGGCAATAGAACCGGCATCCACATTGGGCATAATCAGCAGGTTGGCCTGGCCCTTCAGTTTCGATTGGGGATAGGTTAAATTCCGGATGGTCTCGGACAACGCCGCATCACCTTGCATTTCGCCTTCCACCTC
Source organism: uncultured Gammaproteobacteria bacterium (assembly GCA_964614335.1). Lineage (GTDB taxonomy): Bacteria > Pseudomonadota > Gammaproteobacteria > Arenicellales > DRJH01 > DRJH01. The sequence continues at coordinate 2,314 of CAZTLH010000302.1, read as the reverse complement.
AAGCTCCGGCGCCTGTTGCTCCAATAACACCCTGGCCTGCTGCATTTTCAACGAAGAAGCCGATACATATGAGCCAAAATTGGAATGTGACAACAAGGCAATTTTCGGTGTCAGACCAAAACAACGGACTTCAGCGGCCGCCATGATGGTCGCCTCGGCGATCGCTTCAGCATCCGGCTCGGGAACAACATGGGTATCACAGATAAAGTAGGTGCCGGTTGACAATACCAGCGCCATCATGGCAGAAATATTCCGGACTCCCTGTTTTTTACCGAGCACATCGGTGATATCCAGAAAATGACGACGAAAGGGCCCCTGACTCCCGGCGATGACACAATCGGCGTCACCACGTAATACCTGCAGGGCCGCGATCACAGCGTTTCGGGAACGAACAATGTTTTTCGCTTCTTCCGGAGATACACCTTTACGTCCCATTAACTGATGATAGTTTTGCCAGTAATCACGAAATCTCGGATCATTTTGGGGATTAACCACTTCAATCTCCTGACCAATACGAATCCTCAGACCCAGTTCGTCGATACGTGACTGGATCACTTCGGGCCGGCCAACCAGAATTGGCCTGGCAATACCATCCCCAACGACCTGGTTGGCTGCCCGCAAGATGCGTCGGTCCTCGCCTTCGGCGTATACCAGACGCTGAGGGTTTCGTTTCGCGGCAGACATGATCGGTTTCATGATAAAGCCGGACTTGAATACAAATTGATTCAAATGCTGCTTGTAGGCATCAAAATCATCAATGGGTCTGGTCGCAACCCCTGTCTCCATCGCCGCTTTTGCCACAGCAATCGGAACAGTGGTGATTAAACGCGGATCGAATGGCTTCGGAATCAGATACTCTCGCCCGAACTGCAAGGGTTTTCGGCCATACGCCTCCTGATCATCCGGCAATTCAGCCTGTGCCAGTTCGGCCAGAGCCCGGACACTGGCCAGTTTCATGGCCTCATTGATCGTGGTCGCACCCACATCGAGTGCACCACGGAAGATATAGGGGAAACACAGCACATTATTGACTTGATTTGGATAGTCGGCACGCCCTGTAGCCAGTATCGCATCCGGGCGGACGGCGAGCGCCTCTTCAGGCAAAATCTCTGGATTCGGATTGGCCAATGCCATAATAATGGGATCTGAGGCCATCTTCTTCACCATCTCCTGGGTCAACGCTCCGGCGGCGGACAAACCCAGGAAAATATCAGCACCGTCGATGGCTTCGTCCAGATTGCGACATTCTGTATCGACCGCATAATTGGCCTTGTACTCACTCAGACCACCGGGACGACCGTTATAGATCACACCCGCACGATCACAAACCATAATATTGTTCTTGTTGATGCCAAGACCCACCAGAATATCCAGACAGGCCAGTGCCGCAGCACCGGCCCCGGAGGCCACCAACTTGACTTCACCGATTTTTTTGCCGACCACGACCAGTGCGTTCAACACTGCGGTACCAACAATGATTGCCGTGCCATGCTGGTCATCATGAAAAACCGGGATCTTCATACGTTCCTTGAGCTTTTTCTCGACAATAAAGCATTCCGGCGACTTGATATCCTCCAGATTGATACCGCCGATGGTTGGTTCCAGACTGGCAATAATATCGACCAGACGATCCGGATCGCGTTCGTCGATTTCAATGTCAAAAACATTGATTCCGGAAAATTTCTTGAACAACACGGCCTTGCCTTCCATCACTGGTTTGGAAGCCAGCGGGCCGATGGCACCCAGTCCCAGTACAGCTGTACCATTGGTGATGACCGCGACCAGATTACCACGAGCAGTCATTTCAGAAACCGCGAGCGGATTGGCGACAATTTCATCGCAGGCCGCTGCGACACCAGGTGAATAAGCCAGGGTGAGGTCTCGCTGATTCGCCAGCGGCTTGGTCGCCACCACTGCCAATTTGCCACAAGGTGTGGCACGATGATAGGCGAGTGCCGCTTGTTTTAATTCATCGGTCATAGTTTTTTCCTGTATTGGGGTTTATTAGCACCGGCGAGAGTCAATATTTTTGCAGAATCCAGATCCGGTAGGAATCCAGTATTGATCATCAAGTGTTAAAAAAAAGCTTTCGATAAAATTTTGCCATACCAATGGTAGCGCAATTTGACTGCGACCGCAGTCATGTGTTGCTATTTTTTGTCCACGCCGTACTGACAATGATGTTGAAGCTCCCGCTAGAAATTCAATAACAAGGATTTGTTGGCTAGCGGGAACTCCTGATAATGATGCAACATTCCGCTAGGAGGCTGTCCGAGAATAGGAGACGTAACGAGGGAAAGCGGATTTGAGGCGA
>CAZTLH010000301.1:0-4036 GCA_964614335.1 uncultured Gammaproteobacteria bacterium | reverse complement strand
ATCCTGTTGTGGTTGTAACAGCAACGCCAAAAAGCAGGCATACCGCGAAACCTGGTGGTTTTCAAGCCGGGTTTACGCAGTAGGTTTCTATTCTCGGACTGGCCCCCCCCAAGGTCATGTTGCCTGAAAATCCTGATATCCGGGCAGGCCATACAGGAATTTTGTGTTTAACACCCGGGTCGTATGTTGGATATCAGTTGCAAATGGCGCGAACAATCAAGAAAATGATGTTAAAATGCATCCATCAGGAGTTATTTTTCCGCAGTAGGCGCCTATTCTCGGACAGGCTCCTGGACTGAATAGCAGGACACTTCTGCGATCTCTCTGACTCCAGAGATTTTAACCACAGGACGAATGATCATGGCTACAATCCTGTTGCTGCATGGCCCCAATCTGGACTTGTTGGGTCGTCGTGAGCCACGGCACTATGGTGTTACTGACCTCGCATCGATCAATGCCGCAATGGCTGCGCAGGCTGCGGCGGCGGGGCATGAATTGCAGACATTACAAAGTAATGCCGAGCATGTATTGCTCGAGGCGATCCATGCTGCCTGGGATCAGGGTATCGCCTATATCATTATTAATCCTGCGGCCTTTACCCATACCAGTGTGGCACTGCGGGATGCCCTGGCTGCCACACAAATCCCGTTTATTGAAGTGCATTTGTCTAACATCCATGCCCGCGAATCCTTCAGGCGTCATTCCTATTTTTCTGACCTTGCCTGTGGGGTGATCAGCGGCTTGGGGGCCTGTGGCTATACCCTGGCCATGACCGCAGCGATTGAACAACTTGCCAATGAAAATACTGTATGAGGAATTGATCCAGGATGGATATTCGAAAGATCAAGAAACTGATTGAACTGCTTGAAGAGTCGAGCCTGACCGAAATCGAGATTCACGAGGGTGAGTCATCTGTGCGTCTGAGTCGTAGTCAGGGGATGATCACGACCCTGGCTCCTGGCCAGATGTCATCGACGTCCACCGTTGCCGGGGAATTACCCAAACCGGTGGTAGTCGAAGAGCCTAGCGGCGAGAAAGTGGTGTCACCGATGGTGGGTACCTATTACGCGGCACCTAGTCCGGAAAGCCCGGATTTTGTTAAAATCGGCTCATCTGTTGCTGTGGGGGACACCCTTTGTGTGATTGAGGCCATGAAAATTTTTAATCAGATTGAATCCACAGTGGCCGGGACAGTGACGGCAATGGTCAAGCAAAATGGCGACCCCGTCGAATATGGTGAAACCCTGTTCATTATCGAGTAAGGCAGATGATCCAAAAACTGGTAATTGCGAATCGGGGTGAAATCGCCCTGCGTATCCAGCGCGCCTGTCGTGAACTGGGTATCCGGACTGTGGCTCTGCATTCTGAAGCTGATCGTGATGCTCTGTATGTCATGCTTGCCGATGAATCTGTCTGCATTGGCCCGGCTGCAGCTGCCGACAGTTATCTCAATGTGGCGGCAATTATTGCCGCTGCCGAAGTCACAGATGCTCAGGCTATCCACCCTGGTTATGGATTTTTGGCCGAAAACGCGGATTTTGCCGAAACGGTTGAACGCAGTGGTTTTATCTTTGTCGGACCCAGTGCACAAAGCATGCGCTTGATGGGCGACAAGGTATCGGCAATTGCTGCGATGCAATCCGCCGGTGTGCCCTGTGTTCCAGGTTCTGACGGTTTGCTGGGCAATGATACCGAGGCCACATTGGCAAGTGCCAGAAGTATTGGCTATCCGGTGATTATCAAGGCTTCCGGTGGTGGCGGTGGCAAAGGCATGCGCGTGGTCAATACCGAAGCCGGTTTGTTGCATAGTATCGCCCTGACCCGTCGTGAAGCGGGGGCGGCCTTTGGCAATGACCAGGTCTATATGGAAAAATTTCTGGAACGCCCTCGTCATGTGGAATTCCAGATTCTGGCCGATAGTCAGGGTCATGTCGTTCATCTGGGTGATCGGGATTGCTCCATGCAGCGGCGTCATCAGAAAGTTTTGGAAGAAGCACCTGCACCCGGTATTTCCGAACGGCAACGTGACCAGATCGGTACGGTCTGTGTCAAGGCCTGCAAGGCCGTAAATTATCGCGGTGCCGGCACATTTGAGTTTTTGTATCAGGACGGTGCATTCTATTTTATTGAAATGAATACCCGGATTCAGGTTGAACATCCGGTAACCGAAATGATTACCGGTGTCGACGTTGTCCAGCAGCAGATCCGCATAGCCAGTGGTGAACCACTACGTTTTCGGCAACAGGATATTCAGTTCAGGGGGCATGCTATTGAATGTCGAATCAATGCCGAAGATGCCGTGACCTTTATGCCATCACCCGGGAAAATTACCCAGTTCCATCCACCCGGCGGACCTGGTGTGCGGGTCGACTCACACGTCTATACAAACTATTCAGTGCCACCATACTACGACTCCATGATTGCAAAGGTTGTGGTCTGGGGGCATGAGCGAGAACAGGCTATTGCCCGAATGGCCGGCGCATTAACAGAAATTGTGGTCGATGGAATTCACACCAATATCCCCTTGCATCGGGATTTGATGGCCGACAAGGCATTTCAGGAAGGCTGTCAAAATATCCACTATCTTGAAAAAAAGCTGGAAAATCGTTTGTGATGCTCAAACCGTGATCAACAGGCTGTGCAGGGATGGCTGAGCGGTACTGGCAACAACTGCATTACCGGATTACACAGCAACTGGAAAGCAGACTGGAGGAGGTATTGTTTGCTGCTGGAGCCCAGTCCCTGTCGACGGAGTCGACGACTGACAGCTTGTGGCTGGAGCAGGCTCCTGAGCAACCTGCACCGTGGGAAATGTTGTCCATCACGGTGTTGTTTGCAGAACAGACCGATATCGAACGGGTCATCGTGACCGTTCGCGAGATTGTTCCAGAGATCACGGCCCGTCCAGCGTGTGTGCTGATCGAAGACCAGGACTGGGTCAAATTGGGTCGTGCACAGTCATTGCCGGTACAGATTGCGCCAAAACTTTGGATATGCCCCAGTTGGTGTGAGCCTCCGGATCCCGAGGCAACAAATCTGATCATCGATCCGGGTCTGGCTTTTGGAACGGGTGCTCACGCCACCACCTCGCTTTGCTTGCAGGCACTTGCCAGCAGGTCATTGGCCAATGTTACGGTGCTGGACTATGGTTGTGGTTCCGGCGTGTTGGCCATCGCCGCATTGCGATTAGGTGCCAGGTGTGCCTGTGCGGTCGATAATGATCCCAGGGCGCTTGAGGTTAGCCGTGAGAATGCTGTAACCAATGGAGTCGGCTCCAGACTGTTCGTAAGCTCACCACGGGATCTGCCGGATAGTGTTCGTTTCGATATTGTAATTGCCAATATACTGGCTGGCATACTTCTCGAATTGGCGCCAATATTACAGCAGCATTTGACAGCGGGAGGATGCTTGTTGTTGTCAGGTATTCTTGAGTCACAAATTGAGATGATACAACGAAATTTTTCAACACAAATTGTGTTTGCTTCCACGGTAGAGGATGGCTGGGCCTTGTTGTATAGTTGTTCGCGGTAGATAACAAATATACCAGTCTTGTCAGATTTATGATTGCAACTGACGTTGCAGCTGCTACAGTCATTATGATCAGCAATTATCGAGACCACCAATCCCATGTATGTTCGTTGCCCTTTTTGTGAAACTGTTTTTCAGGCTTCTGAGGAACAGTTGTGTGCACATCAGGGCCTGGTTTGCTGTGGCATTTGTCAGCAGGTTTTTAATGGAAGCTGGAATCTGCTTGATCAGTTGCCTCCGACGGCTACAGAACAGCACGTTGAATTCCCGACCACAGCGGCAACATTAGATACAGATTATTCTTCGGTGGCTGTCAGTGGTACGGTCGAAAAACAGAGTGAGACCGATGCTGGCACAAATATTGAGAGCAGGTCGCCGACAGTAAATATAGCGGAATCTCGAGGCCCTGGCTTTGAAAGCAGTCAGATTCTCGAGAAACCCGAACCCGAACCCGAACCTGAACCTGAACCTGAACCTGAACCTGAACCTGAACCTGAACCTGAACCTG
>CAZTLH010000300.1:0-4070 GCA_964614335.1 uncultured Gammaproteobacteria bacterium | reverse complement strand
CCGCGGCTGGACGAGGCCAGCCAGCCAGGGGCCAGGCTGCCAACCGGTCTGGAAAGCCGGAATTGGCGTCGGTTACAAGCTGCCCTGGCCCGTTTTATCGCCACCGCTGGTATCGAAACCAGAATCATGATTATCATTACCTATATTGCCGTGGCCACCGTCGTCCTCAATGCCATGCTGATGAGCATTTTTGAGCGAATCCACGAAATCGGTGTCATGCGTGCGATTGGCTTTCGACCCGGCCAGACCGCTGCCCTGATTTATCTGGAAGCCTTGCTGCAAACCCTGGTGGCAGCACTGCTGGGAACTGTAGCCGGTAGCGGCGCAGCATATTATCTGAGTCTCCATGGGATTGACATGTCGGCGATCGCCGGTCGACTCGCTTTTGGTGGTATGGCCGTCGAACCCATCTGGTATGCCTACCTGACCCCTAACAGCCTGGTCATGCCATTGGGCTATCTGTTTTTAGTCACCTTGCTGGCTGCGATCTATCCAGCCTGGAAAGTGGCTACCATCGGCCCCCTGCAGGCCATTCATTATCAATAATTGAACCGTGATCAGTCACTGACATGAACCTGACAACACTGGCCTGGAAGAATCTATGGCGAAATCGACGAAGAACGCTGATCACAGCCTTCTCGATCGCCTTCGGGGTCTTGCTGGCCGTCACCTTTACCGGCATGGGCGATTATACCTACACCAATATGATCAATGCCGGTGCCAGTATGGGTCAGGGCCATATTACTGTTGAGGCCCCCGGTTACCAGACCCATCCCGATCTGCAAAAACACCTGCGCAACACATCACAGTTGCGACAACAAATACTCGATGTGACCGGTGTAGACAAAGCTCTGATCCGGATCAGCGGTCAGGCCATGCTGGCCAGCGCCAGAAAATCTGTGGCCGGATTTTTCATCGGTATCGACCCGGGTCAAGAAGACGCCAACACCAATCTATTGGTATCTGCGATCAAACAAGGCCATTTATTTGGCAACCGTCTAGGCCAGGGTATCGTCATCGGTAGCCGGCTGGCCAAACACCTGCATTTGGAACTGGGTAACAAACTGGTCTACACCACCACCGACATCCATGGTGAAATGGTCAGTGCCATCGCCCGCATCAGCGGCATCTTCACCACCGGGGTTGCCGCCGCGGACAGTGCAGCGGTCTTGCTGCCGATTGACAGCCTTCGAAAAACCCTCGGCTACAAAACCGATGAAGCCAGTTATCTGGCGGTGTTGATTCGGGATCAGCGCGATTACCTGGTCCTGCGCAAACATCTGGCCACACTGCCTGACCTGCAACAACTCGAGGTTATCACCTGGCGTCAGTCACAACCGGATCTGGCCGGCATGATCACCATCGACAAAACCAGCAATCACGTCAGTCAGCTGCTGGTGGCGCTGTTGATCGCTGCTGGGATACTCAATACGCTGTTAATGAGTGTTTTGGAACGGCGGCGGGAATTTGGCATCATGATGGCGATCGGGATGTCGCCATTGACCTTGTTTCGGCTGGTTATGACCGAGTCCTTCTGGCTGGCCGTGCTCGGCCTGCTATTGGGTGTGCTGATCACCGCACCCTGGTATTACTATATGGTCAATACCGGGCTCGATTTTTCCAGTGCTTTTGGTAACGACCTGAGTATTGGTGGTGTGTTACTGGACCCGGTGATGAAAATTCGCCTGTTCCCGCAGAGTGTAATACAGATTCTGCTCGGAGTTTTTGGTCTGAGTCTATTGTCGGCCATCTATCCGGCCTGGCGAGCCGGCACGGTACCACCGGTGGAAAGTCTCAAGTTGGTGTAATAACATGACAGAATCTATACAAAACAAGCCCATCGTACAGCTGCGACAGCTCACCCGGATCTATCAACAGGGCCAGATCAGGGTGACTGCCGTCGACCAGGTCTCACTGGACATCATGACCGGTGCTTTTACCGTCCTGTGCGGGCCATCCGGTTCCGGCAAAACGAGTCTGTTGAATTTAATTGGTGGACTCGATTTGCCAACAACCGGCACGGTATCTGTCGACGGGGTCGATCTGGCTTCTCTGAGTCGTTCACAACTTTCCAGTTTGCGTAAAAACCGTATCGGTTTTATTTTTCAGGCCTATAATCTGATCAAGGTCATGACCGCCTATGAAAATGCTGCCTTTGTCCTGACACTGCAGGGTATCAACCAGACCGAATGCCGGCAACGCGTACTGGCCACATTAGCCGAAGTCGGTCTTGCGGGGCTCGAAAATCGTCGACCGGACGAAATGTCCGGTGGCCAGCAACAGCGGGTCGCCATCGCCCGTGCCATCGTCACCCGACCGGCCATTGTACTGGCCGATGAACCGACCGCCAATGTCGATTCAGAAACCGCCATCGACCTGCTGGAACTGATGCAGCGTCTAAATCAGCAACAGGGCATCACCTTCCTGTTTTCAACCCATGACCCACGGGTCATCGAACGGGGGCGACGGGTCATCCGGATCCGCGATGGCCGGATCGAATCCGACCGATTGCAGAACTGACCGGAAATTCAACATGAACAAGCGAATATTCGCCTTTTGCGTGTTACTGACCACAGTCACTCTGGCCAATGCCGACTGGGTCGAGCAAACCTCAGTAATAGAGACTCGGGGCCTGTTACAAAGCGGTGCCGTAATGGTGTGGGACAAAGATCAAAGCCTCCCCAACACACACCCCCATAGCCTGCTAAACCAGGATGCCCGTCTGATGATTACGGCTGACCCAACACCGCATTGGTCCGCCGAATTGCATGCCATCCAGGCCTGGGGCAGTACCACACTTGATAACACACCTAATTTGGGGCCTGAGCGCAGCGCCAGCCTGCACTGGCAGACTGCCAATAATCGGGTATCAGCCAGTCTTGATCGTTTGAATCTGCAATACCAGTCCGGGTTCCTGACCATGAAAGCCGGTCGTTTTCCGGTGAATTTGAGTCGTACCAGTTATTTCTCCCCCTTTGACTGGTTTGCCCCTTTCTCCGCAGAAACATTTTATCGGGTTTATAAACCCGGCGTCGACGCCTGGCGTCTGGATCTGGCACCTGCGGGCCTGAGTCATTTTTCACTGCTTCAGGTCCAGGGCTATCAGCCAGACCCGGCCAGCAGTAACGGCTGGAGTCCTCATCCCGACCACCAGAATCGTTCCTCGATATTGCAACTGGGTTTGTCACAGGGAGATTTTCAATGGGATATCCTGGTGGCCCGTGTTCGCGGTCAAAAACTGTTTGGTGCTGCATTACAGGGGGAACCGGTACAGTGGCTGGGTCTGCGGGCTGAAGGTTACCGGGCATCTGCCACGCAGCAAAATGCCGTATTCAATGAATTGACGCTGGAACTGGAACATCGCTTTGCCAACTCTCTTACCGTCCATCTGGCCACATTCTGGCATGGTGCCGGAGCCCATACAGCCTCAGCATATCCTGCTGTGATTGCCCTGGCACAAACCAACAGCCCTTATCTGGCGAATCGCTACCTATTGGTGGCAGTGGATTATGATTTGACGCCACTACTCACCACGAACGCACTGCTGTTGCAAAATACAGTCGATCACTCCCTGCTGCTAGCTCTCTATGCCCGCTATAGTACCAGTGATGAATCAGAACTCACGCTGGGATTAAATCTACCAGTCGGGCTATCATCAGTTATCAACGAATTTAGCAACTATCCACAGGTACTGAATGTACAATTTCGGTATTATTTCTGACACCAGTAAACAGGGGTCATACGGGTTCCACAGCAGATAGGGCATCCTGCACCTTGCCGAAAATCCATCAGTGACTTACGCTAACCGGGGATTCACTGACTGTCTTATCGCTCGATGGCCTATGGCTCTACGGACTCGAAAGCAGCCAACAAATCCTTGTTATGGAATTTCTGGCAGGTACTGCTAATCATCAATGGAAATACAATGAATCGTTCCTTCTTACCAACCGCCCCGGCAGTCTTGCTTTTATTCTTCCTCAGCCTGTCAGTTGCGGCCAAAACACTGCCCATTCCATTACCTGCAACTCCCCTGGTTGCCACCAGCATACTCCCGATACAGATGCTGGTCA
>CAZTLH010000299.1:0-4081 GCA_964614335.1 uncultured Gammaproteobacteria bacterium | reverse complement strand
CGGCTTCCACGCCAGAACCCTCCAACCAGTCACACGGCAATCTGGGAACCAATCTCCTTTCGGATTGGAGTTGGTTTCATCCCCTGACCAGTCAAACTATCGATGGCCAGCTCCATGGTTCGGTTACTTGCTGTCTCACCACCTACCACTTCCACCAATGGTAGCAAATAGACCGGATTAAACGGATGGCAGACGATGATTTGTTGCGGACGTTTTGCGTCTTGCTGCAATTCGGAGGGTCTGAATCCCGAAGTCGATGAAGCGATGACAGCTGTAGATGAACAATGGGTCTGCACCTCGGCCAATACCTGATGTTTAATCGACAACCGTTCCGGAACACTTTCCTGGATCCAGTCAGCATGGACGACGGCCTCGGCAATCGATGGACAAAATGTCAAACGTCCGGCCTCTGGCATCATGACATCGGGCAGCGAAGGGAGCGCCCTTTTTGCATTCGTCAGCACTTCACTTATTTTTCGTTCGGCTTGTGGATCCGGATCGGAGATTACAACATCCCAGCCGTTGAGCAAAAAACGCGCCGCCCAGCCACCACCGATCACACCACCACCAATAATTGTTACTTTTTGCACCTTTGCATTACTCCAATAAATAGTTTTCCGACCAGCGAGCCGCTGCCACCCGAACGGCAATCATTCGGTTGATTACTGCGAGTTGATTGCCGGGTTCTGACAGGATTTTTCGGATCAGAACAGGGTATGGGACAAGGGTCTGATCATTATCTGCCTGCCTTTCAAGCCTGGGCTCTTTTTGTCAAACCCAGACGTGAGCGCACTTCAGCAGGGCCAATGACCCGGGCCCCAAGGTTTTCAATAATGGAGACGGCTTTTTCGACCAGGGCGCGGTTAGTGGCCAGCACCCCTTTGCTGAGAAATAAATTGTCTTCCAGACCCACCCGCACATTACCGCCGGCCAGTACCGCGGCAGCGACATAGGGCATTTCATTTCGACCCAGACTGAAGGCTGACCAGGTCCAGTCCCGAGGCACATTATTGACCATGGCCAGCAGGGTATTGAGGTCATCCGGCGCACCCCACGGCACACCCATACACAGTTGTACCATGGCAAGGCTATTGAGCACGCCTTCCTCGACCAATTGTTTAGCGAACCAGAGGTGACCTGTATCGAAAGCCTCAATCTCCGGTTTGACACCGAGATCGGTCATCATCTGACCCATGGCCCGCAGCATTCCCGGGGTATTGGTCATGACATAGTCGGCTTCAGCAAAATTCATGGTGCCACAATCGAGCGTACAGATTTCAGGTCGACAGAGCACCACATGCTCCATCCGCTCTGTCGCGCCAGCCATATCGGTGCCGGCCACGGACAAGGGCAATGGCTTTTCGGCCGAACCAGTCACCAGGTCACCACCCATGCCCGCGGTCAGATTCACCACCACGTCTACGGCCGAATCCCGAATACGCTCGGTGACTTCCCGAAACATTGCCGGATCCCGTGACGGTGCCCCACTCTCAGGATCCCGGACATGACAATGCACCACGGCTGCACCTGCCTCGGCCGCCGCAATGGCGCTTTCAGCAATCTGTTTTGGTGACCGGGGCACCAACAGTGAGCGATCCTGGGTTCCACCAGAACCGGTTAGCGCACAGGTAATAAAGACTTCATGGTTCATTTGTAATGGCATACTGCTCTCCTGGCAACGATAATGAATGAGCTACAGCGTGGAATCCTGGAACAATAAATTCCGGATCACCGCCTGATCTGCAAGCACATCTCAATAAGGACACACATAACATATCAACAGACACTTGGTTGTTTGAGTAAATCGAAGAAAATTGTTGCCCCCATCAAAACGGGATGGGGTACTGTCGGTAGACAGTCTGGATATCGCCCATTACGTCATCTGTGAGGACGAGGTCTACAGCATCCAGTGCCTGTTCGAGCTGGGATTGGGCTGTCGCACCAATAATAGCTGCGGTCAGAAACGGTCGGGTCAGACACCAGGCCAGGGCCAATTGACTCACCTTGATATCCGTGTTGCTCAGTTTTTGATAGCGCATGGAATATCCTGTTATCTTGTTTTCAGGTTTTCAGAGGTCTTTGACCAACCTGGGGGCATCATAGACTGCGGCGTGAATATTGCGTGCAGACACCGCATCACCAATACGATACTGGGCGAACTGTCCGTCTGGATTGGTATTCATGGCCTGTGGTCGACCGGCAACCAGGGCTTCGTAGTCGACCGCTCCCAGGTTGCTGGATCATGACCGCGCAACCGTATTGATGGCAGGCATCGGCCAAGGATACCTTGCGTCGTGAAATAAAGTCCCATTTTATAGCGGGTCGAAAATAAAGCGCCAATCTGAAAAAGGCAATTGTTTTTTCCACAGGTCATCCTGTAGTTATCTGATTATCGCCTTCTGTGGTGTCATTGCGGATATGAATATCGCGTTGCGGGAATGGGATCTCGATGGCTTGCTCATGAAATCGGTCCCAGATTCCCAGCAATATTTCACTCATGACATTGGAACGGCCGTTTTGCGGGTCATCGATCCAGAAGCGCAGTTCCAGATCCACCGAACTATCTCCAAAACCCTTTAGCAAGCAGGTCGGTGGTGGAGAACGGAGTATTCGCGGGATCGATTGCGCAACTTCCATACACAACTGCCGGGCAAGGCGAACATCCGTATCATAGGCCACACCCACCGGAACCCGCAGACGCACCACACGGTCACTATGGGACCAGTTCTCGACCCGTTGCACAATCAGATCCTCATTCGGGATCAGATGCTCGGTACCATCACGGGTGCGTACAGCCGTGTAGCGGGCGCCCAACGAAGAGATCCAGCCATAGGTATCCCCAACGGCAATGACATCACCGGGTTTGATTGAGCGATCGATAAGCAGAATCAGACCACTGAACAGATTTGAAACAATACGCTGCAAACCCAGACCAATCCCAATACCGAGTGCACCACTAAAAACAGCCAGCGCGGTCAGATCGATGCCGACGGTGTTCAGTGCAATCAAAATGGCAATGGCCACCAGCAGGATTTTGATCAGTTTGGCCAAAAGAACCTGCATCGAAGGAGTAAAGGCCCGGGTTCTGCGAATACTTTGATCCAGCAAAGCTGCTATGGTCGAGGCCACCCATAGCAACAATGCCAGTGATAACAATCCTTTGACCACTGTTAACAGGGAAATACGAACGGTGCCTATAGTCAATGACAGACTGTCCAGCATGGCCACGGTTGCATCAAACAGACCCAATGTGCCCAGTGCTGCCATGGTCCAGGCAACCATGGCAATAAATTTTGACCATCCCGGATCGCGGATAAAGGTCGAAGCGAAACGAATGACCACCCAGGCACTGACCAGACTGGCAAAAATCTGCAAGACCTGGTAGGGCCAGCCGGCCTGCGCGGCGATGGCGCGCGTAAGCCACAATGCCAGCAACCAGGCCAGCGGAAAAGCCAACTCGGAAGTGACCGCGCACACCCGGCTGAACCGAGGCGTCGCGGTCGTTCGGCTGGCAATATAATCGATCAATCGACGAATCTTCTTCGATAGCCAGCGCGAGCACAAAAAAACAAAACCGACCAGCACCAGTTGCACAGCATTGCCGGGTAACAAAACATTGACAGTCAGCCAGTCGATAATTTGCCGTTGCAGATCAAGGTAAAACGCGCTGGTCAAGAAACGTTCCATCAGTTGTACCGGTTAGACTTTTTTATGGCGGCGGCAAGTAGCAAACAGGGTAATCCGAATCTGCTCATTGAATGAATGTGCTCATACTGAGGCGTTCTTCCGCAGTAAAACCCAGGGACTGATAAAATGCGGCCACAGCAGTATTGCTGGCCCTTATTTGCAGATTCAGCTTTTTACAACCCAGCTCTTTCAAGGTATTCGACACAAAATGGATCAATGCTGAACCCACCCCTTGGCGACGACATATGGGAGACACTGCCACTGCATACAGCCAGCCACGATGACCATCGTAACCGACAATGCAGGCGCCAACAATCTGGCTTTCCTGTTCTACTACAAAGATTAGATCATCTACACCAAGCTTGGCATCGATAACCGCAGCAGGCTCATTATG
>CAZTLH010000298.1:0-4082 GCA_964614335.1 uncultured Gammaproteobacteria bacterium | reverse complement strand
CACCCTTGTTTGCTGCGCGACAGCGCAGCGCCACCGGCGGTGTGGAGGCTCCTAGCCAATTTGCAAACGAGAACCCTCTTCAGGTTTTTTTGCTGTCAGACCAGAGCCAGTGCCAACTGGGTTTTTCACTGTGTGTACGACGATCCAGTTCCTTGAATTCACGTTGTGGGGAGCCAATATACAACTGACGCGGCCGTCCAATTTTTTGCTCAGCGTCTCCGATCATTTCCTTCCAGTGGGAAACCCAGCCAACCGTTCTGCCGATAGCAAAGAGCACGTTGAACATGGAGGTTGGAAATCCCATGGCCTTAAGAATGATGCCAGAATAGAAATCAACATTCGGAAACAATTTGTGTGAGATGAAATACTCATCTTTCAGGGCAATTTGCTCCAGCTCCATGGCCATGGTCAGCAGGGGATCGTCTTTGATACCAAGCTCTTCCAGTACTTCATAACAAGCGTTACGCATGACTTTGGCGCGTGGATCATAGTTTTTGTATACCCGATGGCCAAAACCCATCAATCGAAAAGGGTCATTCTTGTCTTTGGCACGGGCAATAAATTCAGGGATACGATCAACCGTACCAATTTCACCCAGCATCTTCAATACGGCCTCATTGGCTCCACCGTGTGCCGGGCCCCATAATGATGCGATGCCGGCTGCGATGCAGGCGAAGGGATTGGCACCGGATGATCCAGACAGCCGCACGGTCGATGTGGAAGCATTCTGTTCATGATCCGCATGCAGAATCAGGATCCGGTCCATGGCTCTGGCCAAAACCGGATTGACCTTGTATTCTTCAGTGGGTACGGCAAACATCATCCGTAGCAAATTTCCGGAAAATGTCAGGTTATTATCAGGATAAACGAAGGGTTGTCCAAGTGAGTACTTAAATGCCCAGGCACCAATGGTCGGCATTTTGGCAATCATGCGATGGGCCGCAACCATACGTTCCAGCGGGTCACTCATATCGGTATTGTCGTGGTAAAAGGCCGATAACCCACCTACAACCCCAACCATCACTGCCATCGGATGGGCGTTACGTCGAAATCCCTTGAAGACTGCCATAATCTGGTCATGCAACATGGTGTGCATAGTAATACTCATCTCGAAATCTTCTTTTTCCTCAGGTGATGGCAATTCACCATAGAGCAGCAGAAAACACACCTCCAGATAGGTGGTCTTTTCCGCCAGCACATCGATAGGATAGCCACGATGCATCAACAATCCTTCATCACCATCAATATAGGTAATTTGTGAGCGGCAGGATGCCGTTGAGGTAAACCCGGGGTCATAGGTAAACATACCGGTCTGGGCATAGAATTTACGCACATCCAGAACCCTTGGGCCCACCGTGCCTTCCAGGACGGGCATGTCCCAGGACTCACCGGTCTTGTTATTGTAGAGCGTAAACTCAGAAGGTTCTGCCACAGGGGTCTTGCTATCTTCAGTCATATTTTCCGGCTCCTTTATTACATTAATGTTAGCCAGATCCTGAGAAAATCGACTCTACAGTTGCACCAGGACAGAAAGTGATCTAAATATCCACTTAAATTACCAAAACTATTTGTGGCAATGGTAGCCAGCAAGCGCTTTTCGGTCGACTCATTGGCGAGTCAGAGAGTGATTTTCTTGCCATCAGCAGCCCAGCAGACTGCTGTCCATCAGGACCAGAATTACTATCTTTAACAAAAGCTATTTTACCCCAGATCCTGACGAAACGCACATATAGACATTATAGTAAAAAAAGGGGTCAGAGCCCTTTTTTTAAAACAGCCAGCAAATCCCGTACTTCATGATTCTGGCGGGAGCTGCTGCACAGACGTAACCTTTTAATAAAAGGGCTCTGACCCCTTTTTTTACGACTGGTGTTTGACTCCGCAAGTATTGATCCCCAGCAAGGCGTATGGCGGGCACCAGCCGATCATGGCGGTGAACAACGGTACGACACCGACAGCTCCCCACCAGTTTTTGTAATACAAACCAATTGCGATAATTACTACACCCAGTACAACCCGTAACATACGATCCATTGATCCAACATTCTTGTTCATGGTCTGGCCCTCTTTGTCATAATGAAATGGTAGGCGTAGATTACAGAATACAGTTTCTGTTGTCTGTGACTATGTCACAAAATGTATAGTGTTAGTCACAAACCAGATTTCGTAATTGCTCGTGATTATTAAGTCGTACTTCGCCACGTCTCAACTCAATCGCACCGCGCAGTTCAAAATCCTTGAGGATACGACTAACGACTTCTCGTGAAGTACCCAAATCATCGGCAATCTTCTGGTGGGTGGTATTGACGACTTGCTGTAACCCGGCATTTTTGATCAACCAGTCAACAATCCGGCTGTCCATGCGACGAAAAGCAATCTCATCAATGGTGGTCATCAAATCATCGAGACGTTGTGTGACCAGGGCGAAGACGAAGGTCCGCCAACAACCATAATGATCAAGCCAATTTCGCACTAGCGTTGCTGGCAGCATGATCGCGTTGACGGGTGTCTCTGTCACAGCCAATGCGGTAAAGACTGCGGTATTCAAGATACAGGAGGTGGTCAACACACAGGTTTCTCCCGGCTCAATACGATACAGGGTGATTTCCCGCCCGGATTCGGCCAATTTATACACCCGCACTAGTCCCGACATGACTAATGCCAATTGCGCACATTTTATGCCGGGTTCGGCGATCACAACACCTGGTGGCACCTGGGTATACACCGATTGATGTAACAAGGTCCTAACGAATTGTTTGTCCACATCCAGGGCAGGAAAGGCCATAGAAAAACGCTTTTTTACTTGTTCATCTGAGATCATAATTTGCCCTGTGTATGATCAAAATCAGTCTGGTATTGCCGGAAGGATCTATTGGCCAGCTGTCAGAGAAAATACGTGAGTGTGGGATTCGACCAAAAGCAGTGACAAATTCCAGTTTATTATTATCAGGCACTCACTTCAAGCGACTTTTCAAGCGTGAACCGCCACCATATCTTCCATAAACAGCTAGAAGTGTGACTTTTTAGAGCTATAGGCTTTCTGCGCCAGACGACCAGACTGAATCTGACACAAGGTTTTGTAAACTTCTTGATGTGCCGTTATCACTTGTTGCTGGATTTGCTGGTCCTGGGACAGGATACGATCGATCTTGTCTGTTATTCCTTTTTTAGAACGATCAGCATCCGAAATTCTCCCGGATATCTGCTCAAGCAACCCTCTGCGTTCAAGATCCAGATTTGCGACATCATCCCAGTTTTCAGTCTCGACAGCTACCAGCATTCGATCACCGACCCGAACTAATTGATGTAGAATTTGCTGCAAGATTTGTGTGCTCAGATTTGCACCTCTTGCACCTGATCCTTGATTGCACGCCAACCTTCACGGATATCGTTCAACAATTTCATGACTTCGCCCAGAATGTCGCCATTATTGCTCGCGTGTGCCAATAGAATTTGCCGCAGCATGTAATCATACAAGGAATCGAGATTGCTGGCAATTTCACCACCTTCATCGAAGTCGAGACTGCTGCGAAGACCCTGAATAATATCAACTGCCTTGCCGATAGCTACCCCTTTTTTTGCCATTTCATTACGTATCATATGTCCTTTCGCAGCGGCTAACCGGGCAATTGCACCGTCTAGCAGCATCATCACCAAACGATGAGGCTCGGTATCGTGCATGGTAGTGTCAACACTGATCTGCTGATATTTTCGGGCTGCGGAACTGGTATTTGCATACATGGCTGGTTCGTCTCCGTTACTATATCTCGATGAAATTACCACATCATCCTGTACTAGAGGTATCGGCTATCGAAAAACATTCTTGAACCAAATAAGGAGAAAAATGGATGAACTTGTCAGCGCTCCCCTGCTTAATACCGCGTTATAAATATTATAGCGAACGATGACGCTCAATTTCATAGTGCTATTTCCAAATATTCACGAGATGCCGGACAATACCAACAAGCTTTGTGGTGCATACAAAACTGAGATTGAACATAGAGGGGATCTATTTCATCCAGATAATTGACCATTTCTGCTTAGGAGGCTGTCCGAGAACAGGAGTTGTAGCGAGGGAAAGC
>CAZTLH010000297.1:1538-4087 GCA_964614335.1 uncultured Gammaproteobacteria bacterium | reverse complement strand
CGATCGCCGTGTTCAATATGTATGTCAGTCTGCCACATAATTTCAAAGGCACACTTATGTCCCGCTTCGTTGATATCCTGAACAAGAATGAAGAAGAAATCTCTGTCGCCTCCTTTAAATCCATGGTCGCGGAAATGACCAAACGGCTGGAGGCTGAAATCGGTCATATCGAAATGCGTTTCCCCTATTTCATCCGTAAAACGGCACCGGTCACCGGTGTCACCAGTCTCATGGATTACGAAGTGACCTTGACCGGTGAGTTGAAAAATGACCGGCACAAGACTGTCATCAAGGTCCTGGTCCCGGTGACGAGTCTATGCCCCTGTTCCAAGGAGATTTCAGATTTTGGCGCCCATAACCAGCGCTCACATGTCACCGTATCGGTGACCACGAATGCTTTTTTGTGGATTGAAGAATTGATTGAAATGATTGAAAAACAGGGCAGCTGTGAACTTTACGGCTTATTAAAACGTCCGGATGAAAAATATGTGACCGAGCATGCCTACCTCAATCCCAAGTTTGTCGAGGACATGGTGCGAGATATTGCTACGGTATTGAATGATGACCCGAGAATCGATGCCTACACGGTGGAGTCTGAAAATTTTGAATCCATTCATAATCATTCGGCCTATGCCTTGATCGAGCATGATAAAAGAGCTCACAGTGAGGTTTGATCAGATACAGTTATTTTTGAATCAAGTCCATCCGGTCACCGGTACGAAGCATCTGCAAACGTCCCAGAAATGATGCACCCAGTAAGGGCATTTCCGGATAGTTGCCACGCAGCACGGCAGCCTTGACGTTAAAAAGACGAATCTGGCCCACTGCAACTGAATCCAGTGTAATCAGAGTCATGGGCGTCTGGCCGCTGGCCGTATTGGCGATACCTTTTTTGCCCGTCGACAGGTCCAGCTCCAGTCTGGCGGCCAGTCGGGAAGACAAGGCAACGTGATTGGAGCCGGTATCGACCAGGAATTTTACCACCTGTTCATTAATACTGCCCTCCGCAATAAAAAACCCGGTAGGATCGGCCCATAGAGACTCACGCGCCTTTTCGGACACCGGCTGATTTCCAAGTTGCACCGGTTTTGTCACCATACGTGGTTCGAAACGTTCTTTTTTGCCATCGACTTCGATGATGGCCCGCTCTGAATTGGCATCAATCAGAACCAGACCATGTTGGGCCAGCTCGCCGGCACGCAAAACCACCCGCTCATTATCCACCAGCACAATCGCCTTGCCGGTGGTCAAGGCCATCAACTGTATCTCACGTCCAGCCCAGGCAGTTGTCCAGAGCAACCCAAGAAAAGGAAGGGCCACAATCATTTTTTTCATATCATTGCCTCTAGGAAACTGTCCGATTCAACCCTGTCAAACCATTGATAAAATCTCATGTAATGGCCTGGGTAATGTAACAGAACTATACATTTACTCGCATCAGAACTGTGTTTGTTCAATGGTACCCCACACTCGCACACAGCCGGGACTTTTTCAACAGACCGTTACCCGTTGGCATCAAAATCTTCCGGTATCCCGACCCGTACAATCGCCAACAATGCCTGTCGATCCAGTGGTAACCAGGCATAATGGTCCAGATTTATACTGCCGTTAAGCCTGATCGGTATCCCCTCCATTGCCAGAAGATCCATTTGACTGAGTGAAAGGTTGCCATCTGCGCGACAACTGACCTTGCCGGCCCGATTGATAATTCGGTGCCAGGGTACGACACTATCATCGTTCAAGTGGGAAAGTGCATAACCCACCTGTCTCGGCGTACAACCGACCAGCATGGCAATTTGTCCGTAGGTCGCCACCTGCCCCGACGGAATCCTTGATACCCAAGCATAGACAGACTCGAGATAGTTTGCCACCGTCAAGCGCCGGTTTTTGAACACAGCTGCAACGGCCAGTTTACCTCTTTTACTGACTTTAGCGCCCGGGTTACGGTATCGAAACGCAGTTGCAAACGCGGGCTCGCCTGCCGACCCGGATCACGGGTCAGACGAACCAGAAATAGAGCCTGACCTTGCCGGATTTCCCAGCCATAGGTCTTGTCCCAGGACAAACGACAGAAATATTGACTGGTCGTATATTGATCTGCGGCTTCGACCAGAAATTGGTGATAGGGCATTACCGACAAGGGTTTCACGATTTCAACCTGCATTTTTCGCTGCTGCTGATCAAGCCAATGTCCACGAACCTGCACCAGATAGTGGACCAGGGTGGGGTCGACGGACCCGCTCAAAGCAAACCATTCACGCATGTCCTGCTGATACAGCTTGTACTGTGGTGAACAGTCAGCCGTATCAGAGACACAATTTTGCGGTTGTTGATCGGCCAGAACTCCGGTCAACTGAATACTCCCGGCTTGCAACAATTGTGAACGGGACAGCTGACAACCACCAAGACCAAAGAGTAACAATACAGTCAACATCACCCGATATCTCATCACAATCCTCCATTGCTTCAATCGTATACAAACTGCACAGCATCAATTGTTCAGTGCAACAGTTTATCATCACCAGGTTAACGTGACTCCTCAAAACCTG
>CAZTLH010000297.1:0-1438 GCA_964614335.1 uncultured Gammaproteobacteria bacterium | reverse complement strand
CCTCAAAACCTGCAGGATAAACATCCTAACCTGTCAGATTTCGCAAAACCCCCTGTATCCTGATATCCATCGATGGTATGCTCGAAGTCAAATAATTTTCAAGACAACAGTGACGAACAAACACAAACTCATGACCGAATCAATCAGCCAACGCCACTCGTTATTTCTCAAACCGCACGAAGAGCGGCGCCTGAAAGCGGGACATCTCTGGATCTACAGCAACGAAGTGGACACCGCCCGCAGCCCCCTGACCCAGGTCGAGGCAGGACAATGTGTCGATGTTTGCTCCTCCAGAGGACAATCACTGGGCTGGGGTTTCGCCAATTCCTTTTCGCTGATCTCGGCAAGGATCGTCAGCCATCAGCGAAAGCAATCGTTTGACCTGGCATTCCTCACTCAACGTCTGCGTCAGGCACTGCAATTGCGTCAGCAATTTTATCCCAAACCTTTCTATCGACTGATATTCGGTGAAAGCGACCTGCTGCCAGGTCTGGTCATCGACCGCTATGGCGATCATCTGATCGGACAAACCAATACCGCCGGCATGGATCAGCGTCAGGACCTGATTGCCGCCGCCCTACAGGAAGTGCTGCAACCCAAATCCATATACTGGCGCAATGATGTCGGTATCCGACAACTGGAAAATCTGCCACTGGAAACTCATCAGCAATTCGGCACCACCCCCGATGAAACCGGTCTGGAAGAAAACGGAGTACAGTTCCGAGTGCCCTTGTTGCATGGCCAAAAGACCGGCTGGTTTTATGATCAGCACCAAAACAGAACCCATCTGGCTGCGCTGGCCAAAGGTAAACGGGTCCTGGATCTTTGCAGTTATGTCGGTGGCTGGTCAGTTCAGGCCCTGGCCAACGGTGCCAGTACCGCACTCGCCGTGGATGCATCGCAACGAGCTCTGGATTACTGTCAGGAAAATGCCCGTTTAAACCGTCTTGAAAAAGGCCTGACTACACTCCATGCAGACGTTTTCGACGCCCTTCGCGAACTACGCCATTCGAATCAGAAATTTGATCTGATTGTCAGCGATCCGCCAGCCTTTGTGAAACGCAAAAAAGATCTGAAAACAGGCAGTCAGGCCTACCAGCGTCTGAATCAGGCAGCGATGCAAATCCTTGAACCCGGTGGTCTGCTGATGACCTGCTCCTGCTCCTATCATATGGATCATGGCCGTTTTCAAGGGGTGATCAACGCTGCCGGCAGGCATGTCGACCGCGACCTGCAACTGCTGCGGTACGGTGGTCAGGCTGCCGATCACCCGGTGCATCCGGCCATGCCGGAAACCCGCTATCTTAAAGCCCTGTTACTGCGTTGCCTGCTGCGTAGCTAATGACAATGTGCCATATATGAACGAAATTCTGGTCCTGTATTACCTGTCGCTTATAAACATCTCCGAGCCCACGAGACTAAGGCGAATCTCGTATGC
>CAZTLH010000296.1:0-4089 GCA_964614335.1 uncultured Gammaproteobacteria bacterium | reverse complement strand
TATTTATCTGTTGTCAGTTATATGGAATTGGTGCAGGGAATGAGAAACAAGAATGAATTGATTAAGCTTCGTCAGGCAATGCATGCATGGAACACAACCATTTTGTACCTTTCAGAAACAATATCAGTCAAAGCCATGTTTATGGTAGAGCAGTATTTTCTGAGTCACTCGATGCAATTGGCCGACGCCTTAATTGGCGCCACAGCATTGGATTATGGCCTTCCCTTGCTGACTGGTAACGACAAACACTACAAGGTCATGAAAGAAGTTTCTGTGACAAAGTTTTACCCCTGATCAAAAAAGAAGTCAAAAAAAAGAAAAAAGGGGTTCGTTGTTTCGCTTTAATCAACCAGCCTATGCCCAGCTGGAAACATTTGATACGTGGGTTAAAAACAAACTGACCACAGTCCGTTGCCTGCATGCTGATGAGACCGGAATCAATATTGACAGCACACGCCGCTGGTTACACGTTGCCAGAGAAAAAAGGGGTCAGAGCCCTTTTTTTCTTTTTTATTACAAAACCGTAATCTTGTTGTAATCTTTGCTACAACCGTTGTCGTTTATCATTAGCATCACAGCTTTAATTTGCTTAACCCATTGGAGTTCGAATATGACGACAACGACAGCCATACAGCCTGCTGCTGCAAGCCACAGCTATTTGGTTTTTGATCAGGTACGATCCCGGCTGCGAAAAAAAATCATCGGTCAGGAGAAACTGATTGATCGCCTGTTGATCGCCTTGCTGGCAGACGGTCATTTATTGGTTGAAGGACCACCAGGATTGGCCAAAACCCGTGCCGTCAAGGAGCTGGCCCAGTTGCTGGATGGCGACTTTCATCGTCTGCAATTCACCCCGGATCTACTGCCGGGTGATTTGACCGGCACTGATATTTTTCGCCCGCAAACCCATGAATTTTCCTTTCAGCCGGGGCCCATTTTTCACAATCTGGTGCTGGCCGATGAAATCAACCGTGCCCCGGCCAAGGTGCAGTCGGCGCTGCTGGAGGCGATGGAGGAAAAACAGGTTACCGTGGGTCGTCACACCTACCCGCTGCCCCGACCCTTTCTGGTGATGGCCACACAAAATCCGATTGAACAGGAAGGCACCTATCCACTCCCCGAAGCCCAGCTTGACCGTTTTCTGATGCATGTCCAGATTGATTATCCGCAGGCCAATGTGGAGCGTGAGATTCTGGAACTCACCCGTCGGGAGGCCGCGACAACCGTCACCAATTTACCGCAACCTATCCTCGGCAAGTCAGATATTTTTGACGGTCGCAAGCGAATTCTGGCATTGCATATGGCACCGGCTGTCCAGGACTATCTGGTTCATCTGGTGTTGGCAACGCGTAATCCGACCCCTTATGGGGAACAGCTGGGGCATTGGGTGAATTTTGGAGCCAGCCCGCGTGGCACCATCGCCCTCGATCGTTGTGCCCGGGCGCATGCCTGGCTGCAGAACAAGGATTATGTTTCACCGGACGACGTGCAGGCTGTATTGTTCGACACCCTGCGTCATCGTGTACTGATCTCATTCGAAGCAGAGGCTGAAGGCCATACTTCAGATGACTTCCTGATGGAATTACTGCAACGGGTGCCTGTTTCCTGATGTTGCAACGGCTCAACATCTTCCCACAGCAGTTTCGTCACAAGTCCAATGTTACGGCAACAGCTACCGCACCACCAGGCAACCCCGGGACCGAAGTAACTCTGGAATCCCTGATCGCCCTGCGATTGCCGGCCAAAGCCCTGCAACTGGCGAAACGCAGGTCGGCAGCAAATGCCCTGGCCGGAAGCCACAGCTCACGCTTTCGTGGCCGTGGCATGGATTATGCTGAATCACGCAGCTATCAATCCGGTGATGATATTCGCAATATGGACTGGCGGGTTACCGCCCGCACTGGTCAACCGCATATCAAGCTCTACGAGGAAGAACGGGAACGCCCGGTCATCGTCATGCTGGATCTGACACCGAGCATGTTCTTTGGTACCCGGGGTGCCTTTAAATCTGTCCAGGCAGCACGCTGTGCAGCGCTAATCGCCTGGGCTGCGGTCAGCGGTGGCGATCGTATCGGTGCACTGCTGTTTAACGGCGGTCATCTGGAACTACCCCCCGAGGGCGGAAAACGGGGTGCGTTGCGTTTATTTCGTCACCTTGTCCCAGCTACCAACCCCAGCCACGGTCTGACGACAATGCCACATGACAACGGCTTTAACCAGGCTCTGAAACGTCTGCGTCGTATTGCCCGGCCCGGAAGTCTGGTTTTTATTATCAGTGATTTCTATGGCGTCAATCCAGAAACCGATCTACAAATACTGCGTTTGCATCACCACAATGACCTGATCGCTGTCAGGGTGCATGATGTTCTCGAATTTACCGCCCCACCCGCCGGCCGTTATGGGGTCAGTGACGGCCTGCATCGCAGCATGCTGGATACCCGCTCACTGGCACAGCAACAGCGTTATCAGCATCGCATCGCCGAACAGCCTATACAGGTACAGAATTTACTCGACAAGTATTCCATCCCGCAACTGACGCTGGCCACCGATGCCAGCCCGCTACAGGTACTCAGCAACGGTCTACAAACTTACCACAGGCCACACCACAAACATTGGCACAAATCCACCCCGATATGACCCCCGCGATGGTCAATAAATTGCCAGCATTACGCGATATCCATCTCCCTCCGGAGCCGGGATTCTGGCCTCCGGCACCTGGTTGGTGGCTCACTGTTCTTTTATTGCTGCTGCTATCGGCCTGGCTGACGGTTAGACTCCGGGATCTCTATCACCTAAAACGTCAGCGTCGTGAACTCACTGAAGCAATGGACAGGCTCGATCGAGACTGTGGCAAACATGAAGACGCCCTCTTTGCTGCCGGCGTCTCCGCCCTGCTGCGGCGGTTGGCATTGCAACGTTTTCCGCAAGACCCGGTTGCCCCGCTAAACGGCCAGGACTGGCTGGCTTTTCTCGACCGGCATGGCGGTCAACAAAAGTTTCAAAACGGCCCAGGGTGTGTGCTGGCTGAAGCTCCGTATGCACCGGATCAAACGTTTGATCGAATGGCACTCAAAACACTGGCCACTGAATGGATCCGAGCCAACACCAGGAGCAGTCATCATCGCCCCAGGATCTTGAAATGACTTTTCAATTTGCCTGGCTTTGGACCTTCGCCCTTTTACCACTGCCTGTGGCGGTCGCTTTGCTATGGCCAAAAGCTGCAGCCGAAACCGGCAGCGCATTGCGTATTCCCTTTTATTCCACCCTGCAACAGGATTTGTTACAGCAACAACAGCGTCCATCTCGCTGGTATCTATTGCTGGCTGCACTGATCTGGCTGTTGCTGGTCACCGCTGCAGCCCGACCCCAGTTTGTGGGCGAAAGTATACAGATCCCCTTGACCGGCCGTAGCCTGATGCTGGCGGTGGACCTTTCCGGCAGTATGCAAAATGAAGATATGGTGATCGGCCAGCAACGTGTCAGCCGTCTGGTCGCCGTGAAAACGGTCGCGCATGATTTCATCCAGCACCGCAAGGGGGATCACATCGGTCTGATCCTGTTTGGACGCAAGGCCTATCTGCAAGCACCCCTCACCTATGACAGAACTACCGTCAACCAGTTATTAGGTGAGGCCCAGGTGGGCCTTGCCGGCAAGGAAACGGCCATTGGTGATGCCATTGGTCTGGCCGTAAAGCGACTCAGAACCCAACCGGAGTCCAACCGTTTGTTGATCCTGCTGACCGATGGTGCCAACACTGCCGGCACCATCAGCCCATTAAAAGCCGCTGATCTTGCGGCCCAGGAAAAAATTCGCATCTATACCATCGGTGTCGGTGCTGCTGTTCAGGTAGTACAAGGCCTCTTCGGTGCCCGCCAGGTGGTCAACAGTGACCTGGACGAGCCCACACTGCAAGCCATTGCCAAAAAAACCAATGGCCGGTACTTTCGCGCCCGGGATATTACTTCCCTGCAACAAATCTACGCCTTGCTGGACAAAATCGAACCCAACCTGCAACCACGCAAACAACTTCTGCCTCTCAACCTCAACTGACGCCCCCCACGGACACTCCCGTGTCACTCTCCGCGGCG
>CAZTLH010000295.1:0-4099 GCA_964614335.1 uncultured Gammaproteobacteria bacterium | reverse complement strand
AATAATATCAGTGTATTGTTTGTTATATCTAATGTTAATTATGCATATTCTTAAGTTGTCGTATAATCCATGTAACACGAGAACGCACATATGCAT
The DNA here is from genome assembly GCA_964614335.1 of uncultured Gammaproteobacteria bacterium. Classification (GTDB taxonomy): domain Bacteria; phylum Pseudomonadota; class Gammaproteobacteria; order Arenicellales; family DRJH01; genus DRJH01. Next base: position 4,003 of record CAZTLH010000295.1, on the reverse strand, counting down.
CAGGCCGTAGCACATGAAGCCGGTATGGATTTGGCAAGACTGCGGCCAGTGTTGCAGCCTGCTTTTTTGTCAGTTGAGAAGCCGGACGCAAGTAATAGTGTTGGCTGGCCGCTTCTACCCCGATGATGCCGGGACCAAATTCGATAATATTTAAATACAACTCCAATATTCGAGATTTATCCAGAAACAACTCCAGTAATACGGTAAAACCAGCCTCGAGGCCCTTGCGCAACCAGCTTCTTCCCGGCCAGAGAATCAAGTTCTTTGCCGTCTGTTGGGTGATTGTGCTGGCACCCCGCAATCGACGCCCCTGATTCCTGGATTTTACCGCCTGAATCATGGAGTTTATGTCAAATCCCCAATGATCTGGAAAGCGTTGATCTTCTGACGCGATCACTGCCAACTGCATGACCGCTGCAATCTCGGATCGTTTAACCCAACGCTGTTCAATGCGATGTGGATAGTTCGGTGGTGGAAAAAACTGGCGTTCGATTTTCAGGGACCAGGTTGCAGGATTCATAAATCGAAGACTCAAAACAGACAGCGTCGAAACGACGGTCAATATCAACAGCAGATAGGAAAATGCGGCAATTATTTTCCGGAATTTGATGGATTTATGTTTTTTTGAAGGCTGCTTGTTGCCGCTCATGCTTCGTTTTTAGATACCGGTTCCCGGCTCATCCAGGTCGCGATGACAGATATGAGCAACCATGCCAACAACAGGCTGAAACCCAGCGTATAAGTTTGACGGCTGAATACACGAACACCATTTTGCAGGCCACCGGTCCAGAATTGATCAAAAACCCAGCCGACCGCCGGTTGCAGCAGCATGGGGCCAATCATTACCCCCATATTGACCACTCCTGAAGCGGTGCCGGCCAATCCGGAAGGTACAGAATTTCGGGTAAATACGAAAGTGACAATAATCGCCCCGGAAAAGAAGCCGGTAATGATCATCAATGCGGTTAGCATAGACAAGGGTAGTGCCGGTATCAAAATAAGCAGGGACCAGCTAATCAACAACACCAGACAGCAAGTCAGGTAGATACGTCGTAACTGACCATAACGATCACAAAACCAGCCGATGACAAGACCGCCAATGGACCAGGCCACCAGCTGTATTGAACAAAAACTCGCCGCCTGGGCTGCACTGAGGCCATAATTGCTGGTCAGAAAAGGCACACCCCAAAGACCAGAAAATGTCAGCAATGAGCCAGCAATGCCGCCCGGAATGATACAGAGCAGACGAATATTGCGGTAGGCAAGAACTTCTTTGAGGGCAGTAAATAATGAAAAATCAAATGTATCCTGCTGGATGGTCACCAGCGGAGAATAGCTTTTATAGCCTTTTTGAGTTGGATCATCGCGTGTGAACCAGCCAATCAGAATGGCAACAACCAGAGTGGTCCCGGCGATCACAGCCATGACCCAGCGCCAGCCAAATGCATCGACCAGCCAACGCATTGGTGTGCCGGCGGAGACTGCGCCGATAATTCCCAGAAACAGGGCGATCGCCGATGCCAGGCTGTAACGATTGTACGGCAACCAACGTGTTGAAACCTTCAGTAGACAGACATAGGCAACTGCTACGGAGCCACCGACCAGAAAACGCCCCAGACCGGCCCACCAAAGACTATCCGATAGGGCGAAAAGCAAGCCCCCCGCAGCAGCAACCAGGGCTCCAGAGGTAAGCAGTTTTCTTGCCCCCCAACGATCAGCAAGTATTCCCGTTGGTATTTGCATCAGCACATAGCTGTAAAAATAAAGTGCTGACAAGCTGCCCAGTGCGGTGGCATCCAGCTGAAAATCCAGGCTAAGCTCGTGGGTAATTACAGCCGGGGCTACACGGTGGAAGAAGCCGATCAAATATAATAACCCTCCCAGCCCCCAGACCATCCAGGACAATCTGGCAGGAGGATATTTCAGTTCTGTCATTTAATCAGAATTCCGGGATTGCAGTGATGCCTGTGGCAGCTGGTCATAAAACGGTAAATCCAGTGGTGGGAAGGTCAAGCCCATTTGACTTAACACGGCGGTTATCTGGCCACGATGGTGTGTGCCATGATTAACAATCGTTGCGATCAGCCAGCTGGTCGGATGATTCATCTCTAAACCACTTGAAGTTTTGACTGCAAGAATATCATTTAAATACGTGTTATCTGATTCTTCAACCAAGGTATAGAGTTTTTCGGCCTGGGTATGACAGGCTGTCTGCAGGGCTTCGCGACTGTTATGCAATTGCATATCCAGGCCGGTAACTGAAAATGGTGGTCGCTGTTGCAACAGCCTGTAATACCACAAGGTATCTACCAGCAGACAGTGATTCAGAGTGCCGTGGATGGAGCCGAAAAATAGCCCTTTATCAGCCCGATAATCTGCATTCGATACTTTTTCCAGCGCTGTAAAAATTCTGGAATAAGCCTGTTGATGCACATGAACCAATCCAAGAAGATGATATTTAATTGCCATATTTTTTCGTGCCATTTGGTGCTCGATTTTAACTCTCAGTCTAAAGACGCGACGGGGTCACCGTCAGCAGGAATTTTGCGATTCTTTATGTGTTCTGGCAACCCGTATCGTACTGAATCAGGAGTTCCCGCTATAAATACATCCGGTACTTCATTTTAAACGATGACTAGGAGCCTGTCCGAGAATAGAGAACCTACTGCGGAAAAGCCCTTTTGGTCCATTTTTACGCTCATTTTCGTTAAATAGAATGACTATTCCATCCTTAGGTCCGTAAACGGCACATCCATGTGCCACTCCTCGCCTCAAATGATCGAAATAATGGCTTCAAAATGGCTTCCCCTCGCAACGGCTCCTATTCTCGGACAGGCTCCTGGGAAGCGCAGTGTGAGCCAATATTGGTTGGAATTTCAAGTTTCTTTTCGTTCAGACGAGCGCTAAAATTGCTGACCATGAAAACACTAGAATCCTGTATTGGCAACACACCCATGGTGCAACTGCAAAAATTGACCCGTGACTGTGGTGGTGGCGTGTTGTGGGCCAAGCTCGAAGGCAATAATCCTGCAGGATCTGTCAAGGACCGGCCGGCCCTCAATATGATTATCCAGGCCCAGAAACGTGGAGATATTGCACCGGGTGATACCTTGATTGAAGCGACCAGTGGCAATACCGGGATTGCCCTGGCAATGGCAGCATCGATCCGTGGTTATCATATGACCCTGATTATGGCCGAGAACATGAGCGTGGAGCGACGCGCGGTCATGAAAGCCTATGGCGCGGAAATCATACTGGTGTCGAAAGAGGGGGGAATCGAAGCAGCCCGTGATTTAGCTGAAGAAATGCAACGTCAGGGGCAAGGCAAGGTTCTTGATCAATTCTCGAATCCGGATAATCCACAAGCTCATTATCTGACTACCGGACCTGAAATTTGGCGTGACACAGAAGGTTCGATCACTCATTTTGTCAGTGCCATGGGAACGACCGGTACTATTATGGGAACATCTCGTTATCTCAAGGAAAAAAACCTGAAGATTCAAATCATCGGAGCCCAACCAACCGAGGGCTCCCAGATTCCGGGGATCCGCCGTTGGCCACAAGCCTATTTGCCAAAAATTTATGATCCGTTGCGGGTCGATCATTTGCTGGATGTCTCGCAACAGGAAGCGGAGGCAACGACCCGACAATTGGCTTCCAGTGAGGGGATATTTTGTGGCATTTCCTCCGGTGGTGCCGTCGCTGCGGCGCTTAAGGTACTACGCGAAGCAGGATCAGCGGCGCGTATCGTCACCATTATTTGTGACCGTGGTGATCGCTATCTATCGACAGACGTATTTCCAGCTTGAGTCTGTAAACACCACCACCAATCCGTTGTTTGATTTCGTCACAGATCTTTACCTGTCGATTGAATGTTTGATTGCAGCATGAGCTGTCCAATTTCCTGTGGAGAATATTTTCTTTTATGGCAAAGCGTAAAAACTGGTCCGAGATGCCGGTCAGTGAGGGCAGGGTAAGTAATCTGAGCCATATTGGTCGTGGC
>CAZTLH010000294.1:0-4101 GCA_964614335.1 uncultured Gammaproteobacteria bacterium | reverse complement strand
GCGTTGCAACAACACGGCGTGGTCAAGGGTCTGGGACTGGGTTTATGGCAGCTATTACGCTGCAATCCCTTTAACAAGGGCGGCTATGATCCAGTCCCTGATGCCAAATCATCAAAGCAACGACCAACCAAAATATTTATTGACCCCAACTATATTGATTCCAAGGGTAGCAGACTGTAATGGATACACGACGTTTTATGTTGTTCGGCGCCCTCGGCCTGGTGCTGCTGATGTTATGGGATTCCTGGGTTGCCTATACTACACCGGTCAAGCCGGCCGTGACCACGCAAGCCACAGTCAATACCGGCTCGACAAATACCGGCACCACCAATACTGCCGTACCCGCCCGTCAGGACCCCAACGCCCAAAACAACAGCATTGTCCCGCAAGCACCGGTTGCCACTTCAGGGAGTACTGAAAAAACAGCAGATCAGGCGGCGCCTGGAGCCGTACAGGTCCCCAATGCCAACCCGGGCGTCCTGAAACCTGATTTACCCACAGATCAGCGGGTCACCGTCATTACCGATTTGCTCAAAGTTGAGATTGACAGTATGGGTGGTGATGTCCGCAAGGTCGAATTAATAAAATTACCCGTCAGTGTCGACAAACCCGACCAGCCTTTTGTTCTGATGACGGATACAGGTAAGAACCTGTTCATCGCCCAAAGTGGGCTGGCCGTCAATGGTGACCGCAAGCTGCCCAACCACAACACACGCTTCAGTATTGAAAAAACACGTTATGAGTTAACTGCGGGCAAGGACGAGGTGACTGCCAGACTCAATTGGCAGGGACCTGACGGCGTTCGATACAGTAAATATTTTCGCTTTCGGCGCAATAGCTATATTGTCGATGTCGGTTTTGAAATCGACAATCGCAGCAATCAGAACTGGCAGGGAAATTATTACGCCCAGCTGGCTCATTCCAAGCCAATCACAAAAACCGGAGCCTCATCCTTTTTGACGACTCGCATCCCGAGCTATATGGGTGCCGCCATCTATACGCCGAAGGATAAATTTGAGAAAGTCAAATTCGACGATATGGAAAAAAGCAACCTGCAACGTGATGCCGATGGTGGCTGGGTATCCATGATTCAGCATTATTTCACCAGTGCCTGGCTACCGGGGGAAAAAGGCCAGCACCGGATGTACAGTCGGTATCAGCAACGCCCACAAGGATCACTTTATTACATTGGCTACACCGACAAAGCCGCAACCAATATTGCTGCCGGTCAAAAAGGCGATGTCCATAGCCGCCTCTATGTCGGACCAAAGGACCAGGACCGACTATCCAAAGCAGCTGATGGTCTGGTTTTATCCGTCGATTATGGCTGGCTGACACCGGTATCAAACCCGTTATTCTGGATTATGCGACATATCCACAGCGTCGTCGGCAATTGGGGCTGGTCCATCATCTTGCTGACCCTGTTCGTAAAGCTTTGCTTCTATCCACTATCTGCAGCCAGTTTTCGCTCCATGGCCAAGATGAAGCAGCTGCAACCACGTCTGAAAACCCTGAAAGAACGGTATGGTGATGATCGCCAAAAAATGAATGCCGCCATGATGGAAATGTACAAGAAGGACAAGATCAATCCTCTCGGCGGCTGTTTGCCCATGATTGTGCAAATTCCGGTCTTCATCGCCCTATACTGGGTGTTGCTGGAAAGTGTCGAGCTTCGTCAGGCACCATTCATGTTCTGGATTCATGACCTGGCGATCCAGGACCCCTATTATGTACTGCCATTGCTGATGGGGGCCTCGATGTTTGGTCAGCAATTGCTCAATCCGACTCCAGTCGATCCCATGCAGAAAAATATCATGATGGCTATGCCCGTAGTCTTTACCGTATTTTTTCTGTTTTTCCCGGCAGGTCTGGTGGTCTATTGGTTGACCAATAATATTCTCTCCATTTCCCAACAATGGTATATCACCAAAAATATTACCGCCAAAAAGCACAGCTGATACGGCCATAGCGGGCCCAGTGTCGACGTGATGAGTATGGACAACGATCCCGTTGACACCATTGCCGCCATTGCAACTGCGGCGGGTCAGGCTGCCATTGGTGTGGTGCGGCTGTCAGGACCGATGGTAGCCACCATCGCCAAAACACTGACTGGCAATCTCCCGCCACCAAGAGCAGCCTGTCTGCGTTACTTTAAAACTGCAGACGGAGAGCCGCTTGATCAGGGTCTGGCGTTGTATTTCCCGGCACCGCATTCGTTCACCGGCGAAGCCATGCTGGAGCTGCAATGCCATGGCAGCCCTGTGGTACTCGATACTCTACTCAACTGTGTCTGTGCTTTAGGCGCCAGACTGGCCGAACCTGGCGAGTTTTCGCAAAGAGCCTTCCTCAATGGCAGGCTCGACCTGACCCAGGCCGAGGCCATCGCTGATCTGATCAGCAGCCGTAGCAAGGAGGCTGCCCGCGCCTCCATAAAATCGCTACGTGGTGTTTTCTCCACAAAATTACAGCGTCTGATCGACCGATTGATACGGTTACGGGTGCAAGTCGAAGCCGATATCGATTTTCCGGAGGACGAGGTCCCACCGCTACAACTGGCACAACAGAAATCTGCAATGTCATCGATTTCGGATCACCTGAATGCCCTGCTGGAAGAAGCGGCGCCTACTGTACTCTATCAGCAGGGATTGAAAATCGTCCTGGCTGGTGCTCCGAATGCCGGCAAATCGAGTCTTCTCAACACCCTCCTTGAGGAAGACCGTGCCATTGTCAACGCCGAGCCTGGAACAACACGTGACCTGTTGTCAGCACCACAACATCTGCGTGGTATCCCGGTCGAATTTGTTGATACCGCCGGTCTGATCATGACGACATCCGAATCTGACCCCAACACCCGCCCTATCGGAGATATTGAGCGTGAAGGGATGCGCCGTGCCCGACAGGCGATCGAGTCAGCCGATATTGTGTTGCAGGTTATCGATGACAGTCTCGAAAACCACCCTCTCCCGGAGCCATTGCCGATCTCAACGGGCAGGCGCCTGATCCAGGTTTTCAACAAAATTGATCTCAGTGGTCGCTCATCTGGCATCTTTCCAGACGACGAGGGAACTGTCGCTGTTTCAGCCCGCACAGGTGCCGGTCTAAGCGATTTAACCGACCTGATTACCCTTGAGTCCCATCGGTATTCTGTCCAGGGCGCTCCTTTTCTGGCTCGTCGTCGTCATCTCGAAGCCATGCAGGAAGCCCTTTCATGCCTGCAGCGGGCACAAAATATTGCGGCGGATATTACGATGGAACTGGTAGCCGAAGACTTACGAATGGCCCAGGTTGCGCTGGGGAAAATAACCGGTGCCGTCAGCAGTGATGACCTGCTGGGGGAGATCTTCAGCAGCTTTTGTATTGGTAAATAATTTCAGCTGGAGATACTACGGATACTATCGTGTCTTTGGCATAATAATTTGTCCAAAATCAATAAACACAGGCATAACCCTTGCAGCAATAGAAGAATTTGCGTTTAATACACTTCAACTAACTCGTCACAGGAATATCCATGAGTATCCTGACAACCCGCCGCCATTACTCCAGAAATATCCTGATACAAATACTGTCTGTATCTATATTGGTCGCCATTTTACTGTTGTGGCAACATCAATTCCTGGCTCAGCTTTATCTGAAGAACCAGCTGACCGTTGTCGGCTGGCTGATCAACGGTTTTATTCTGCTGCTGTTTCTTGGCGGCATCGGCCGGCTGATACAATTATTACTGCGTTATCATCGGGAAGAAGAGGCTCTGAACCGCTTCATCGGCAATATACAGCGCGTGGTTGAGCCAATTCAAGGCCTCAGACCGGAGGCCCTGGTAGCCAACCGTTACCGGACACTGCTTGAATTGCATGCCCGTCATGCGCCAATCAATCACAGTGCGCTGGCCGCGACACTGGTCGCCTCCGAATCCAGCCGTCTAAGTTTTCCCCGTTTTGTCAACAATATCCTGATATTGACCGGTGTGTTCGGAACCATTGTTTCGCTGTCGATCGCCTTGCTTGGCGCTTCTGATCTGGTTCAGTCGGCATCAAATACCGGCGGCCTGTCCGTCATCATCCATGGAATGTCTACCGCACTCTCCACCACGTTAACTGCCAT
>CAZTLH010000293.1:0-4103 GCA_964614335.1 uncultured Gammaproteobacteria bacterium | reverse complement strand
ACGAACCTAAGGATGGAATAGTTGTTCTATTTAACGAAAATGAGCGTAAAAATGGGCCAACACTGCTTTTCCGCAGTAGGTTCTCTATTCTCGGACAGGCTCCTAGTCTTTGGACAAGGTTATTTCGGCCAGGAATAATCGGCAAAGACGGCGTCGACTTCCGTATTGAAGAGATGATTCGAATAGTTGCTCAGAATTTTGACCGAGATGGCCAGTACGATGGCAAGGATGTCAGGTTCACGGTAACCTGCATCGAGAAAACGCTTGATTTCGTCATGGCCAGGGTTGCCCCGGGTGACCACCATTTGCGTGGTGAACCTGGCCAGGGCCGCAAGCTTGGGGTCGTTGATTGGTGTTCCGTTACGTAGCGCATCAAGGACTTCAGCGGGAACACCGGATTTTTTGGCAGCCAGCATGCTGTGGGCGGTTACGCAGTATTCGCAGTGATTTTCGATGCTTATCGCCAGGAAAACGACCTCCTGTTCGGCCGGACTGAGCCCTGTCTTTTCACGAAAAAGCTGGTAGCCGTGCAGGTAGCTGTCGAGAAGGCCAGGCTGATGAGCCATATTGGAGTACATGTTAGGGATAAAACCGACCTGGGCACGAGCCCGGTTGAGTACCTCAGCCGTGTCCCCAGTCGCTTGTTCAGGGTCAATAGGCTGTAGTGAAACCATTTTTTCGCGTAGCATGTTATCGTTCCTCGAGTGAAATGGACCCACTGGTCCATATTAGTGAAAAATTTACTGGAGTGCGCGCAGGATAATCTCAACGGTACGCTCAGCCTCGTCAACAGAAGCACCGCCCTTAACCATGGTCCTGAGGCCACCCATGCAGGTAACCAGGTAGGTCGCAAGCGTTCCGGCATCGATATCTTGGGCCATCTCCCCTTCCTGTTGGCCGCGTTTCACTGCGGCCAGAAAACGGTCATGAAATAGAGCCAGGCTGTGGTCGACCTGGCGCGCTACATCGCCATCACATTGGGCGAACTCGGTGGCGGTGTTCATGATAAAGCAGCCGCGTGGACCGATGCCAGTTCGGGGCTCACGCGCCACCGACAAGAGTGTTGACGAGATGAACGTGTGTGCGGATTCAGCATTTTCAAGATGCTGCTGCAGATGCCGCACGGACTGATCACGATAGCGGATGAGGCAGCGTTGAAAGAGCTGTTTCTTACCACCAAAGGCGTTGTAAAGGCTGCTTTTGGAGAGCCCGGTTGCTGCCAGTAGTGCTTGCAGCGAGCAGCCTTTATAACCCTGGCGCCAGAATAGCTGCATGGCCTTTTCGAGGACTGCATCTGGCTGGAACTGTATGGGGCGCCCGACGTTCATTGTTATAATTATGGACTGGATAGTCCATAATTGTCAAGTTGATGTTTCCAGGCACATACAAAGTGCCCTTTAATAGGTCATCGAGAAAGTGAGACCGGGATCTGTCGGGAGGCTGGCCTGGGTCAAGCATAATGCTCGGCAGTGGATAGCGGTTCGCCGCTTGACAGTGTTAGTCTTGTGGGCGTCGTCTGGCAGCGTTTCTTCAATTCTGGTGATCAGCTTCGTGTCGTCAGTACCCCAAGTTTATGGGTTACGAATGTTCCCCAAAGTGCCAGCAAGTTGGCGAACAGTGCAAAGACAGTTGCGGCACAACCGAGGATGATCAGATAGCCAAGGGCATAGTCTCCGGCAAGTGCAATTTTGAGTTGAATGGTAAAACGGAACCATACATCCCATAATGTAAAAGGCAACCATAAAATAGCTGCCAGTCGGCTTGCCTTGCTCCACAGCAGCCAGGCGAGGAGACTGCCATAAAGAATGAAGAGAGCACCCACCATTCTGAATGTGGGCGTGGGTTCCAGCAAGTGGGCGAGTTGGTAACGGACAAAGAATATCGAGTTGAACCAGACGGGTGATTCGTTGGCAATCACATATAGCCACAGTACATGTATGCTGAGTAATGCAATCAATGCGACAACACTCCATGTTACAGCCCGATGACGTATAGTGGTTGCTGTAGGCACTACGGTTTGGTCAGTCACGCTAAAGTCCCATATTTTATTGCCTGGTCACTGTTACGGAAGCGGCTTAATGTAATTTAAATGTTGCTTTTATGGATGTACTCTCCCCTCGTGTTATTTGGACCGTAATTGTTTCCCCGGGTTCCTTGTTCAGCAAAGCCAATTTCAGATCGGCATAGTCGCCTGTGGCTTGTTTGTTGACGGCCACAATACGGTCACCCTTTTTCAAACCAGCCGACGGGGCCAGACTGACAGCTGAAAAACCGATAATTTCCAGACCCTTTTCGGTCTTGAGCATGACGCCCATCAAACCAGGCTTTGGCAGGGTGTCTGTGAGGGGGTGGTAGGTTATTTGCTGCTTTTCGTTAATATCATTCGCAGGTTGCAAGGCCAGTATCTTGACCGGGAGACGACGTCGCAGACGACTGGGGATCCCCTGATATGTGGCATGCTGGGTCCCGGTCAGGATGATCATTAGTCGCCCCGGGTGGGTTTTGAGGTAGTTGGCCGCACGCTCTGCCATGCCTTCATCCCATAACAACTGTGCCTGCAGAAAATGCTCGAATGTTAGACTCTTGCCCTGGCCCTGCTGACGGTGTTGCTCATAGACCGGACGCAAGGCATCGATATAGGCGGCATCTTCGTGTGTCTTGTGTTCAGGTAATTTTGCTTGCCTGGCGGCGCTTAAGCCGGCAAAGCCCTTGATGCTGACTGCTGCAGTTAACTCGGCAGGGACATTCAATGCCAGCAAGGGGATTGTTTCTGCTCTGGCGTACTGGAGTATGGGTTGGTAAAGACGGTAGTCGTAACGCCAGCGGTTAAAGTATTCGGTTTTCCGCAGCATTTGAATTTCATTATCTGTGCCGGCAATAAAATCATCAAGCGCTTGTTGGAAGGGGCGCTGAAAATACTCCATGGCGATGGTCAGTGGCCGGCCAGATGTTGCAAGAGCTTTGATGATTGCCAGCTGGGTCAGGTGCTGGCCGTAGCTGGAATGTTCTTCACCAAGCAGAATGACCCGGGCGGCTCGTAATTGTTTTGGCAATTGTGCCAGGGAATAAGTTACACCCTGATGCTCAAAATAGGGTAGTGCAGGTGCAGCCGTTGCATTTTGAAAAACAAGCCAGGTGATCAAGGGCAGAAGGAGTAGTAATTTCCTGGGCATGTGACGGACCGATCGAAGTGGAGGGTGAATTTGAAATGCTAATGATTGTTGTTGGAGCAAGGCGAATCATATCGTCTGGCCAAGACTACCATAATCTCTGATTGTACACTGTGGTTTGTAATATGGTTATTTTTACAGATTATGAAATTTTGACATTCCACAAAATCTGATAATCACCTGTTTTCGAGAACTCACCCTGATCCTAAAGATCCACACCAGACTATTTTGGCTGGAGTTACAGACGGCAAATCCAGTGTCTCATATTTCTGGCGGGAGATCCTGTGCAAATCCCTGTTTCGTGGGAGTTGTGGGGTGATGATTCTTGTTATTTTGGAATAATATCGCCTCAGGTATACTGTGCAGAAGTTCAGTTTCTTTTACTCCTTGAATTTCAGGCTTGGTATTAGCCTGTAGAACTGCAGTTAGCCTCTTGGGCATTATGAGAAAAGCGATAAGACACAATGATAAATTGCAGATTCCGACAGTTCTCCCCGAAATATGATGAAATCTACATCAAGGTCATCATTATGTTGGAAGCAATCATTTTATTGATATTGCCAATGGCATCAAACCTGTAATGATGACCTGCCGACTTGCAATTGTTATTGTCAGCTGGTTTCTAGCGTTCGTGATGCCTGTGACAGCGTTTGCAGCTGCCTCGGTTGTCCCGGCCCGGATGAAGACAGTTGCGTGTGGTGGTGGATGATAATTATGCCCCTTATATCATGCGCAAAACGGATGGCTCGATAAAGAAGCAGACCGAGGAACGGATCCGGCAACTGGCCTATTTTGATCAGCTGACCGGATTGGCAAATCGCAGCCTTCTGAATGATCTTTCAAATGCAGCAATCAGTCTGGCCCATCGTAATGGTGATCAACTGGCTGTGATGTTTCTTGATCTTGATAATTTCAAGAATATAAATGACAGTC
>CAZTLH010000292.1:0-4118 GCA_964614335.1 uncultured Gammaproteobacteria bacterium | reverse complement strand
CAAGGCCAGTATCAGGGCAAAACTGCCAATTTCAGGGATCATAGGGGGCTCCGGGGTGACCAATGTGCTGCGTCAGGAACTGCCATCACCAGCCAGGAGCCTGTCCGAGAATAGAGAGCTTTATTCTCGGACAGCCTCCAAGTCGGGTGAATACAACCTCTGCAGAATAATAATGTTACAAGACCTTTTCTTGAAATACTGATTCAGCAAAACCGGGGGCACGACACCTGACGCCTGATGCCTAATGCAAGATGAGTATTAATACGCCTGGCCCCCGATGTTCCTCAACCAGGTGCATCCTGGTTGAGTGCTTATTGGCTATTTGCCTTCAATCGGGCCAGAACCGAGGCACCCTGCCCTGAGCCTAGTGCATTCTGAACCTGCTGCTCGAGACGCTCCTCGGCAGGTGTACCCAGTTCAGAGGCCGCCTGGGCGGTGTCGAGACGTTGCCGGATGACGGATTCACGTTGTTTAAAGCGGGCCAGCGCACTGCTGCCGTCACCGATCTTGATACTGGACGCTTTTTCCGTGCTGGCAGCGACAGATTCCATGGTTTGCATCATACGCAGACTTCGACGCGCATCGCTGACCGCCTGATTGAGCCGCTGATATTGCTGTTCTTGCTGGGCACACAGGGTTTGTTGCTGTTGCAGGGCGCTTTCAAGAACGGGAATTTCCCCCTCCATGCCTTCAATAAGAGCACAGAGCTGGGTCGCCAAATCCTCTTTGCCAGATTCGAGCAACGCCTTGGCGTCTGCTGTCTTGGCAGCGACAGCAGCTTTTTTGGCCTGGACATCACGTTCCAGTTTGGCAGACTCCGCCTTGATACTGGCGACAGCGTTACGGGCCACATCACGGTCTTTTTCCAACTGCTCCAGGTCCTGTTTGGCAAACGAGGCCGCATTGGCATTTTCAATCGCTTCAGACTGTTCGGCATCCTTGGCCTTGAGCCACCGGAACACGGTAGTTAATAATTTCATCGTTGTAATCCTCTGTAGTCGTTGTTAAATATCGTTTTCCAGCCAGTCCGCATTACGGACCAGTGCAGTCACCAATGATGCGATCGAAGCCTCCAGCTCATTGGCATCCAGATTTTCGGTTTCCAGATTGTCGGCCAGAATTACCTGCCCGTGTTCAATCTGAAAGTGACCATGGGCGATCTGGGTATTGGCCTCCAGCAGTTTCTGATAAAACAGCTTGTCATCACGTTCAGAACAAACCTGCACCCGCAGACAGGCCACCGTTTCTTCGGCATCCAGGGTTATCGGAATATTGGTCTCCGGTTCGGTCACGATTAACAGATCGGGACGTTCAGTAGGGGTAAATCCTATCCCAAGATCAATGAGTAAATCCTTGATCTGGATACAGACTTGTACCTCTTTTTGGGTGATTAATGTTTGATTAAGAGCCATGATTTTTCCTCATAAATTGAAATCGGAATAAAAGTAAAACACGTGGATACCTCCGTATCCGGTAAATATTGATGGGCAGTGCTATAGCACAGAAACCTGATCCTTGCGTATTTCCATGCCAAACCAGACACTGAGCCAGTCTTTTTCCCACTCGACCAGTGACAGATAAAATGTTTCATCATCCTGGCTGTCATATAGTGCCTGGGAGAGATATGGCCCCTGCTTGTCAAGGTCCTTGATGCCATGAAATTCCTCGGATACAACACGCTTGTAAATGGTGGTATGGCGCTCTTCTCCAGGTTCTTCGTAACTGGCCTTGAATTCACTGGTAAAATGTTCTCGATCAGCGCTCAGATGATCATCACCAAAATCAGCAACCGAACCCTCATGGTCAAGTTGGAAAACTGCCAGCACATCGGCCCCTTCAGCTTCGCCTTGTGTCAAGCGGTTAAGCAGCAACAAACTGGAATCAGTTTTGGCATGCCAGATAAAAGCCTGTGTCATGGCAAAATGCTGGTGTTCCAGATGACGGACCTTGCGAACCAGAAACTCGGCTATACCACCGTAATATTCCATCATCGAAGGTTCAGAAAATTGCACGCTACTATTTGGTTTGATCTCGTCTAGATACATTTCACACCATAAATACCATTTCTATCGATGCCATTTTCAGATCGTTCAGTTGCTGCTTAATGCAAACGTCTGACCCGGTTGCCTACAAAATTCAGCAATAAAAAACCGGCCAGAAACAACAGGAACAGGCTCCATCCGCCGGAACTGCGGTTTTGTTGTGCACCATAGTAATAACCCCGATCGGCCATCAGGGCATTATTGGCCAGCATGCTGCCAGCCGCCAGGGCAAACCAGGTATTGCCTGTTCCCCAGTAGCCATAACCACCGTTACGGAAAACGACATCATAGTTGCGACCTCCGCTGGCAACACGCCGGGGCACATAGGACGGCCGGCTGGACGGCTTGCTATTCCAGCGGGTTTTGAGTTTTTTTCGATAGGCGCTTTCTGCCTGCTTGCGGGAAGAAAAAACACTCCCGCTGGTTGCGACACGCCTGGACATATTACCACCACCCCAACGACTGGTGGATCCGGACCGGGATGAGGATCGCCCCCAAAATGAACGTCTACTGCTGTTGAATGTGCTACGCCGACCAAAGCCAAAGCTCGACTTACTAAAACTGCTTCGTCCAAATCCGCCGCCAAAGCCCCGGCGTGCCTCGGCATCCTGAATCGGCAACAAGGAGAAGACGAACACCCCGAGCACCATCAGGATAATTAGCTGTTTCGCCCATTTATATACCATTAAATGCATCTTGCCACCCATTTCAGGCCGTAAGGCCATGCAGTATTAAACCCAGGCCGATATAAAAACTGGCATTGACCCCGGCTATCGCCAGATTTTTTTGTTCACCCACCTCATCACTGACTTTGGCGTAAGGGATTACGGCCCGGTCAACAAAGGGCCGAATGATCAGCATGACGGCAATTCCCAGAACACTGCTGAATAACAGCGTCAGCAGAGCCTCGCTCAGGGCTTGCCATGAAGTGAAATCGGTACCACTGATGCCTGCTGAAACCACCAGTGAAACACCAATAATGTAGCCAGCGAAGGATAAGCCGACTGCCGGGTTATCACGATCACGCAGTTCCTGAAGAACACCCAGAACAGTCCCATCCTGGTGACGATACTTGATCAGCCGGATATAGAGATAGCTGGCAGTCACCAGCACCAGCTGTGCCAACAGAAAATAGCCGACTGTCGTCAGAATCCCCATGAGTATCCCGGAACTCTCACCAGACAGGGCACCGTTCAATATCGACCCCGTGCCGACAAAAATACCGGCTGTGACAAAGCCTGCACCAAGATTTTGATCTTCGTTAATCTCTTTCCAGACCGAAAAACTCGACAAAATCACTTTATCGGTCACGACCGCACCAAGACGTAGCAGTAATACAGCCAGCGCACCAAAGATCGCAATATCCAACGGATGCGACAGGCCTTCTGAGCCGGTAGCCGTCGCACCCAGAATCAACAGGATGACAGCAAAGATATACCCGGCCAAATTGACGCCGAACGCTGGATTATCCTTTTCGCTAAGTTCTCTCTTGAAGGCAAATGGTGTCGTCCAGTCATAAAAATAGACTGCAAACATCGCAACCGATGCCGCCGCCAGCAGCCGGGTCAGATTATCGAGGATTTCAATCACAATCCATCAACCGTGTTTTTGATACTTGATGCCATTGGCCAATTGAACTTCCCGGATAAAGGAGATAATCACCTTGACCTGGGCCGGGGTCACATTAGGCCTTGGTGGCATATCGCCAAAATTCCAGTGATGACGTGGGGTGCCCTGTTTCACAGCCCGATAAAATGCCGCATCGTCATGATGACCAGGATTGTAGAATTTGTGTATAAGTGGCGGACCGGCCTGTGTACCCGCACCATTGGTACCATGGCATGCTGCACAATTCGCGTCGAACTGGATTTTTCCGTTAGCCGCCGTGAAACTGAGCTCTGGCAATTTGACGTCCACCGGGATCCGTACCCCGTTGATTAACTTATTCGAACTATCGTCCGCGATGGCCGTGTCGGAAGACGATGTATTGCCACCGGTCAAAAAATAAAATGAACCAGCGACGACTGCCAGCAACAGTGCAAACAGGGAAACTTGTTTGGTAAGACTCATTCTTTG
>CAZTLH010000291.1:0-4145 GCA_964614335.1 uncultured Gammaproteobacteria bacterium | reverse complement strand
GCGAACCCTGCACCTTTAGGCGGCATGAGAGGTGTTAGTTCTTGGGGATGCAGGTATTTGCAGCGTGGGTCAGTGGATAATCAGTGCAGGGCGACGTATTCAAAATCTCCGGGCATTTTATTAATTCCCGATTTTGGCGCAGCGATCCAGTTGGCATATTCTCCACGTTCAACTACCGGTTTCATTAGACTTTGCAGATAACATTCATCCTGCTCGGAAGGTAGCCAGTTCGATACTTGTTGTTGCCATGTCTCTGTATCCAGAATCTGGCCATCGGGATTGACAGCGATGCTGTCGAATTCGCCGATCCGACGATTAAAGGCCCGATGGGGAAGACCGATCCTGAAGCCAAGTGTCGACTTTTCCAGAACCCGGTTCCAGCGCTTCAGGCCCGCTTCCACATTGCTGATGTAATCATCGAGCAGGCGGGCATTGATGGCACTAATGGCAGGTTCGTCTACGCTGACCAGTTGCTTGTCGACACAACGCAACACCGGATAGGTCGAGTCTAGCAGTTGGTGATCATCCTCAATGCGATCTTCACGAAAACGCCCCTTGATACCGGCACTATAGGCGTTACCGCCATTGGTAGAGATTTCAGAGCCAAATAAATCCAGCGTTACTGAAAAATGAAAGTTGACCTTTTTTTGGAGTGTGGGCAGGTCAATCACACCCAGTGCGCGTACTGCTGCGATGTCATAGGGGTCGGTAATTCCGGCCTCGGCCATGGCCTCGGTTGTGCGTTGAATGGTACGGGCTACTCCGGATTCACCGACATACATATGATGGGCTTCTTCAGTCAGCATGAATCGACAAGTTCGCGACAACGGATCAAAACCGGACTGGGCCAGTGACTCGAGCTGCATTTTGCCATCGCGGTCGGTAAAGAATGTGAACATGAAAAAGGACAGCCAGTCGGGTGTCTTTTCATTAAAAGCACCGAGCAGACGGGGTTTGTCAGGGCTGCCTGAACGACGTTCCAGCAGGGCTTCGGCTTCCTCACGGCCATCACGGCCAAAATATTTTTGCAACAGATAAGCCATGGCCCACAGATGTCGCCCTTCCTCAACATTGACCT
The DNA here is from genome assembly GCA_964614335.1 of uncultured Gammaproteobacteria bacterium. Lineage (GTDB taxonomy): Bacteria > Pseudomonadota > Gammaproteobacteria > Arenicellales > DRJH01 > DRJH01. The sequence goes on along the minus strand of CAZTLH010000291.1, from coordinate 3,067 downwards.
GAAACAGGTTACGCAAGTCATAAAGCGAGGGGCAGGTTTTTCCCAGATAACGTTGTTGCTCCACCGAAGCCGGTTCGGTATCCCCCTGAATCGTTAACAGTCGTTTCAACATGGAACGATATTCACCCGGTACTTCCTGCCAGGCCGGTTCACCCTGGTGCCGGCCAAAACCGATTTTTCGACCTTCAACCTTGTTGGCCAGCAGAATGCCCCAGCGGTAATCTGGCATTTTGACATGATCAAAGACTGCCCAGCCTTTGGGGTCAACACCCACCGCAGTTCGCAGATAAACATCGGCGGTCTGGAAACCATCCGGGCCGGAAGCGTTCCACCATTCGAGGAATTTTGGGTGCCATTGCTCCATGGCACGCTGTAACCGACGATCGGCATACAGATCGACATTATTGGGGATACTGTCGGCGTAGTTGACTTCGATGGTGGGTTTTATGTTGTCAGATTGCTCAGTCATTGCTCAAACTCTCCTGTGATCAAATGTGGCGCGACTGCCGGAACCAAAAGATTTCAGTGCACCCTGTTCACCAACAGCATTGGGGCGTTGAAAAATCCAGTTCTGCCAGGCGGTGAGACGGCCGAATATTTTGGTTTCCATGGTTTCAGGTCCGGCAAAACGGAGATTGGCCTCCATACCGGTCAACGCATCCGGTGAATAACTGGCCCGTTCCTCGAGCAGAAATCGAATATCTTCTTCCCAGTCGATATCATCCAGAGCGAAGGTGACAAGGCCGGCATCGAGTGCGGCCCTGGCATCAAGCGGGGTGCCGATTAGATCTTTGGCCTGTGAGGCAAGATCCGGGTGGCCAAGGAATCGGGTTTCGATACGGGTGAGGTCATTGCCCATGGGTAGCGGGCCAAAATTCATGGCACTAAGAACAATTTGCGGAGCAGGGCGATCATCGTCTTCAAAGCAGCCTTCAAGCATATAACCGCGGTCGACAGCAAACAGTAACTCGGCCAGAAAACCGCAGAAGCAGCTACCCGGTTCGACCAGGCTGAAACAACTGCGCGAGGTGTAGTCGATGCGTTTGAATGTACGTTTCAGATAAAGAATGACCTCACGAATAAACCAGTCATCCTGATGCTGTTGCAAGAAAGCATCAAAGGCCAGCACCGTGTCGGCATCACCCGCGGTCTTGAGAATCAATGTGCCCAGCTCTGTTTCATTCGCCCGCAGATGCAGCAGCACAGCGTCCAGTTCGCATGCCAGTGCCAGTGGCCAGAAATGACAGCCTTGCTGTTTGGCGGCATCCAGTGTAGCCGGCAGGCTCTGCTCTTCACAGCACAGGGTCAGGCTAATGTTCCGCTGCTGACGGTTGATGACCGCCTGCAGCGTACTGCAGCGGATGGTGTCGTCTTGAAGTGCGATCTGCAAGGGCTCAAGCATAATCCCCGCCTCATCATCAGGTCGGTCGGAAGCGGCTGCCATGGCTGCTGCACGCTGGCTGAGGGATTCGGAAAACGCACTGGCACTGGCCAGTTCATCGACCAGATCCCATTGCAGGGCCCGTGGCCCGCGAATGCCTTCCTCCACGGTACAGAAGACATCCGCCAGATCTGGTCGAATTTTGCGTTTGTCCATCAACCGGGTCAGCCCACCGGTACCGGGCAGTACCGCCAGCAGAGGGACTTCCGGCAGGGAAACGGAAGCACTGCCATCATCGACCAGCAGAATATAATCGGTCGCCAGGGCCAGCTCATAACCACCACCGGCTGCGGTGCCCTGGATTGCACACAGATAACGCTGCCCGGAGTTGGCGCTGGCATCCTCGATGGAGTTACGGGTTTCATTGGTGAATTTGCAGAAATTGACTTTATGGGAATGTGCAGATTGTCCGAGCATACGGATATTGGCACCGGCACAAAATACCTTCTCCTTCAATGATTCAAGGATGACGGTCTTGATTTCAGGGTGTTCGAATCGCAGACGCTGTACGGCATCATAGAGTTCGATGTCGACGCCCAGGTCATAGGAGTTGAGTTTGAGTTCGTAACCTGGGACCAGGCCGGCATTTTCGTCAACATTCATTTGTAGACGGGCAACTTCTCCCTGGAAATCGAGTCGCCAGTGTTTGTATCGGGAGGGCATGGTCTGAAAATTAATCATTACGAGTTCTGTCCTGTTGCTTTCGCGGAAATATGGTCAACTGCAAACATGAACAATATCACATAAAATTCTTAGAATAACAATAGTAACAGGAAATATAATGCCTGTTTTGTAACCAAGCTGTATGTATAATAAAGCTAGCTCAGAAACTGTCACAAAATAATTCGTGTTATCTGTTGATCGTACCGATCATCTTTTAATTTATTATTCGTCTGTTGTATCCATAGCCCCTAAGCGCAGTAATAAATCCCGAAGTTCAATAAAACGTCGTTTCGTGTCGGCACAACCCTTCAGCAGTTTCAGGCTGTTGCCGGCCTGTTCCAGCCGGTAGTGTCGTGGCTTACCCTGGATCAGCCGGATCAGAATCATGGGATCGATGTTGGCATTGTGACGAAAGACCAGCTGACCACCACGCTGATCCAGATGGATCTTTTTCAGGCCCAGGGGTCTGGCCAGCAACTTCAGCTCGGCCAGAGCGAAGAGATTTTTGGCCGCTTCCGGTAACAGACCGAAACGATCGACACTTTCTACCTCGAGTTCATACAGGGCTTCCTTACTGTCGGCGGTAGCGATCCGTTTGTACATCATCAACCGGGTGTGGACGTCATGCAGATAGCTGTCAGGAAACAGTGCGGGGACACCCAGATCGATGCGGATATCGGGGTCTTCGTCAGCAACGGTCAAGGGGCTGGTGTCATCGAGATTGCGCAGACTTTTGATGGCGCGGTTGAGGTAATCGCTATACAGTGAAAAGCCGATTTCGTCGATGGCGCCACTTTGCTGGTCGCCCAGTAATTCACCGGCTCCGCGAATCTCGAGGTCGTGCGAGGCCAGCGCAAAACCAGCACCCAGGGCATCCATGGATTCAAGGGCCTCGAGACGTTTTCTGGCATTGCCGGTCAGACCCTGTCGATCCGGAATGAGCAGATAGGCATAGGCCTGATG
>CAZTLH010000290.1:0-4158 GCA_964614335.1 uncultured Gammaproteobacteria bacterium | reverse complement strand
TGTGCAAGTGAGTTTGGATGACTTATAAACTCGAATTTGTACGCGATGCTTTCAAGGAATGGAAGGCTTTGGATACAAGCATTCAGCATCAGTTCAAGAAAAAATTGGCACAGCGTTTGGAAGAACCGAAAATTGCCTCGGCGCGTTTAATCGGTTCACAACATCGCTACAAAATAAAATTGCGTAGTGCCGGGTTTCGCCTGGTGTATGAAGTACATCAGCAAGAAGTGCTGGTATTGGTGGTTGCCGTTGGTAAACGTGAACGCAATGCCGTGTATAAAGCCGCTGCTAAACGATAAATACCAGGGCGGTGACGTGCGTTTCCCAATGCGAGAAAAAGTCCCTCGCCTAAGTCAAGGCTCTTACAACTACGCACCGCACAATAAAGATAGCTGTTGGAGTGGATTATTCTTGAGCGCGGAGGTATAAGTCAATCGTCAATGTATTCGTGATAATCCGTGTCCACTCGATCATCTGTTGTCAACCTGCAAGCGATCCACTTGACGAAACCCACGTGGCAACACCAGACCACGATGGGCCCGTTCTCCGCGATAATGTTCCAGGTCCGTTGTTCGCAGACGCAGATAACGTTTTCCTGAATCCAGACGCAGAGTCTGCCCCGGCTGATACACCACCACAGCGGTGACCACCTCCACACCACTACGCCAGCGTGCCGCCGGAATATTGATCATCTTCACCCCTTTGCCCCGGGCCAGACGTGGCATCTCCCTGACCGGGAAGGTCAACATGCGCCCGGCCGTGGTCACGACCGCCAGCCAGTCAGAATCGTAGTCAGAGACTGCAATCGGAGTCTGGATAATCGCCCTTTCAGGGACCGTCAGCAGATTCTTGCCGGCTTTTTTGCTGGTCTGCATCTCCGCCACAGAAACCACAAATGCATTGCCGGCGGTGGTTGAAAGCAGGTATAAAGCTCCCGGGTCACCGAGCAACAAGCAGGAAAATCCCACCCCCGATGGCGGGTTCAGGGTCTTGGCCAGAGGTTCGCCCAAACCCCGCGCCGATGGCAGGCTATGTGCCGGAATCTGGTAACTGTGACCGCATTGGTCAAAGATGATCAGCTGTTGATTACTGCGCCCACGGACGGCCTGCAAAAAATCATCACCGGTTCGAAAATTCAGACTGCCCGGGTCGATCTCATGGCCTTTGGCGGCACGTATCCAGCCTTTTTCGGACAGCACCACGGTAACGGCTTCGGCCGGCAGTAATTCGGTTTCGCTCAGCGCCTGGGCCGGTTTGCGGCTGACGATCGGTGAGCGGCGATCATCACCATAACGTTCGGCATCGGCGATCAATTCATCCCGCAACAATTGCCGTAAACGGCGCTCCGAGCCCAGGATTCGCTGCAATTGATCGCGCTCTTTGGCCAGCACAGTCTGCTCTTCGCGGATCCTGATTTCTTCGAGCCGAGCCAATTGCCGTAAACGCAATTGCAGGATGGCTTCGGCCTGACGTTCACTCAAACCAAAATGCTGCATCAGATGCGGTGCGGGATGGTCCTGGGTACGGATAATCCGGATCACTTCATCGAGATTCAAAAATGCCAGCAACAAACCATCGAGTATATGCAGACGATCCAGCACCTGATCCAGCCGGTGCTGCAGACGACGACGGACCGTGTTGTGCCTGAATACCAGCCATTCGGATAACAAACTGCGTAAATCGAAGACCCTCGGCCGACCATCCAGACCGATGGCATTCATATTGACCCGGTAACTGTGCTCCAGATCAGTACTGGCAAACAGGTGACTCATCAGACGCACCGCATCGGTGCGGGAATTATGCATCTCCAGCACCAGCCGCACCGGATTCTCATGATCCGATTCATCACGGATATCATCCAGCAGGGGCAGTTTTTTGGCCTGCATCTGGGCTCCGATCTGCTCCAGTACCTTGGAGCCGGATACCTGGTGGGGTAACGCCGTGATGATGATGTTGGCCTCTTCGAGCTGCCAGATGGCCCGCATTCGGATCGACCCCAGACCACTACGATAGATCTGCCGAATGTCCTCCAGCGGGGTGATGATCTCGGCCGCCGTCGGATAATCCGGGCCGGCGATATGCTCACATAATGCTTCCAGATCGGCATCGGGTTGTTCCAGCAAGCGTACACAGGCCGCCGCCACTTCACGGATGTTGTGTGGAGGAATATCGGTTGCCATACCCACCGCAATCCCGGCCCCGCCATTGAGCAGAATATTGGGCAATCGTGCCGGCAGCAAAACCGGCTCCTGCAGGGTGCCATCAAAGTTGGCCTGCCATTCAACGGTGCCCTGACGCAATTCCGACAGCAACATATCGGCATAGCGGGTCAAACGGGCTTCGGTATAACGCATGGCGGCAAACGATTTGGGGTCATCGGTCGAACCCCAGTTGCCCTGACCATCGACCAGCGGGTAACGAAAAGAAAATGGCTGTGCCATCAGTACCATGGCTTCATAACAGGCACTGTCACCATGGGGATGGAATTTACCCAGCACATCACCGACCGTACGCGCTGATTTCTTGAATTTGGAGCCGGCAGAAAGACCCAGATCGGACATGGCGTAGGCAATCCGTCGTTGCACCGGTTTCAGACCATCACTGATGTGTGGCAGGGCGCGGTCGAGAATGACATACATGGCATAATTGAGATAGGCCCGTTCGGTAAAGGCCCGCAACGGCTGCTGTTCCAGATTGATTGTGAACATATCCAGCGTCTGCTGGTCTTTGTGCGCTGACTTGCGACGTTTGCCACTACCGAGTTTTCTTGCCATGGGTTTCCTGCCCTATTCTGCCCTGTACTGTTGTCCGGCGGGTGGCTTCAATCGAGCTCCGCCTGATCGCCGTTTTCGGCCAGCCAGCGTTTGCGTTCGGCAATCTGTTTTTTGCCCAACAAGGTATTCATGACCCGGGTTGTGCCGTCCCCGGGTGTCATCTGCAACTGCACCAGACGTCGGGTTTGCGGCGCCATGGTGGTTTCACGTAACTGCAGGGGGTTCATTTCACCCAAACCTTTGAAACGCTGCACATTGACCTTGCCACGCACCTTGTCATCTTGCAGTTTTTGCAATATACGGGCTTTTTCCGCCTCATCGAGGGCATAAAAAACCTGTTTGCCGATATCAATCCGAAACAACGGTGGCATCGCCACACAGATTCGCCCTGCTTCAACCAGCGCCGGAAAATGACGTACAAACAAGGCGCACAACAAGGTGGCAATATGGGCGCCATCCGAATCCGCATCGGCCAGAATACAGACCCGACCATAACGCAGACCACCGAGTTTGCTGCTGCCCGGATCGACTCCCAGTGCCACGGCAATATCATGCACTTCCTGTGAGGCCAGCACCTGCGAAGATTCCACTTCCCAGGTATTCAGAATCTTGCCACGCAAGGGCATGATGGCCTGAAAGGTCCGGTTTCTGGCCTGCTTGGCCGAACCACCGGCTGAGTCTCCCTCCACCAGAAACAGCTCTGTATTGTCGATATCCTGACTGCTGCAGTCGGCCAGTTTGCCTGGCAGGGCGGGACCGGCTGTAATCTTTTTGCGCACGGTCTTGCGGGCCGCTTTCTGTCTTCGCTGGGCGTTACTGATCGCCAGTTCGGCGATCGAATCCGCTTCACCGACATGCTGGTTCAGCCACAGACTGAAGGCATCACGAACCACACCGCTGACCCAGGCCGTGGTTTCCCGTGAGGCCAGACGATCCTTGGTCTGGCCGGTAAACTGTGGATCCCGCAATCGCACGGACAACACATAACAAAGGCGACTGTATACATCGTCGGGTGCCAGGCGGATACCACGCGGCAACAAACTGCGATACTCGCAATATTCACGCAGGGCCTCGGTCAGACCACCACGCAAGCCATTGACATGTGTGCCTCCCTGGCTGGTGGGCACCAGATTGACAAAACTTTCCGCCACAACATCTCCTTCCCCTGCCAACCACACACAACTGCAATTGAGCTGGGCATCCTGATCTTTAAACTCCCAGGTAAAGGGTTTGGCAGGCAGGGTTTCGACCGGACCGAGACCAAATTTAAGATAAACACCGAGATCACTGCCAAAACACCAGTTTTCTGAATTTTCAGGTTGCACCAGATCGGTGAATTCCAGCACCAGACCCGGGCTCAAAACAGCCTTGGCCCGTAACAGCC
>CAZTLH010000289.1:0-4162 GCA_964614335.1 uncultured Gammaproteobacteria bacterium | reverse complement strand
GCAAAACCGGCACTTCCGCCATCCATGGCGGTCGTAGCGAGGGAAAGCGGGTGAGATAGCATCTCATGATTAAAGGCAAATACTCGTTGCGTAACGAAAATGAGCGGAAAAATGAACCAAAGCCCGCTTTTCCGCAGTCAGTTTGCAGACTAGCCTTCCACCAGGTCGGTCAGTTTTTTCAATAAACTGACTGGCGTCGGGAATATCCAGTCTGCGCCCCATTGTTCCGGATCGTCGCCATCCGGGATATAACCATAGCTGGCAACACCGGTTCGCATACCCGCATTGATCCCGGCTTCCATATCACGTCTGGCATCCCCAATATAGATACAGTGATCGGGGCTGGTATCAAGTTGCCGGGCAGCATGCAACAAGGGCAGAGGATGTGGTTTGCTGTACTCAACAGTGTCGCCACTGACTACACAGGCGGCTCTGGTATCGAGTTGCAATGTCGTCAGTACGGATTCAGTCAAATAACCGGGTTTGTTGGTTACGATCCCCCAGAGCACTGCAGTCTCTTCAAGGTAATGTAATATTGCAGCAATCCCCGGGAAAAGGGTCGTTTGCCGACACGGAAAACGCCGATAGCCCTGTAACAACTGTTGTCGGCGATACTCATGTTCCGGACCACGACATGAACCGAATCCCAACTCAATCAGGGCGTGACTGCCATTGGATACCTGTGGCCGGATCTGCCGCAGGGGCAAAGGCCGCCGGTTTTCTGCGATCAGTACGGCATTGAGCGCCGCACCAAGATCTGCCGCTGAGTCGATCAGTGTACCATCGAGATCGAACAGTACTGCTTCCACCGTTCTCAACTGGCTATTGATTCCGGGCGTATGGCTGTGAGCAGATAGTTAACACTGGCATCCTCACCGAGGCGGTAAACACGATCACAGGGGTTATAGTGCATCCCGGACAGATTATGAACTGTCAGATCACTGTTCCTGCACCAGCCTGCCAACTCTGAAGGCCGGATAAAACGAGCATATTGATGGGTGCCTTTGGGAAGTTTATGCAAAAGATATTCGGCACCGACGATGGCCAGAGCAAAAGCCTTGTAATTACGATTCAGGGTAGAGAAAAAGACCTTGCCACCCGGCTTGAGCAGACGCCTGCAGGCCTCAACAATGGCAGAAGGATCTGGAACATGTTCGAGCAGTTCCATACAAGTCACGATATCGTATTGGCTGTCATGAGCATCAGCAAATGCCTCCACGGAACTGAGCTGGTAGTCAATCCTGGCACCGCTCTCCAGTGCATGCAGACGTGCCACATCAAGCGCTGAAGCCCCAAGATCAATCCCGGTCGCATCGGCCCCGGCTGCAGCCAGACTTTCGGTCAGGATACCGCCGCCACAACCGACGTCAAGCACCCGTTTTCCAGTCAATCCGGTGTGACGCAAAATATATTCCAGACGTACCGGATTAATCTCGTGTAATGGTTTGAATTCACTCTCAGGATCCCACCAGCGTGAGGCTGAGGCTGCGAATTTTTCCAGTTCAGCCGGATCAGAATTACTGTGTTGATCATTCAGGATTGAAGTTGTCGCTTCCATTGCTGTATCTTTTGCCCCCACTGTTGGCTCTCATGCAGGATGGCCTGTTCATCCATACTACACAGCAATCCATCCTTTAGCACGCGATTGCCGGCCACCCAGACATCGGTAATTTGACTGCTGTCCGCGGCATAAACCAGTTGTGACACTGGATCATACATCGGCTGGGTCTGTAAGCGATTCATATCGACCGCAATCAGGTCAGCCGCCTTGCCGAATTCCAGTGATCCCAGTTGTTGCTCCAGACCCAAGGCCCTGGCACCATTGATGGTCGCCATTCTGAGCGCCTGCCAGGCAGGCAAGGCGGTTGGGTCTGCAGTATGGTTCTTGGCCAGTAACGCGGCCGAACGCATCTCCGCCAGCATGTTTAAATTATTATTACTGGCCGCACTGTCGGTACCCAGAGCCACATTCACGCCATGCTCCAGTAATTTCGACACCGGGCAATAACCGCTGGCCAGCTTCATATTGGATTCGGGACAATGCACGATATGGCTACCCTGCTCTGCCAGCAAATCAATTTCATCTTCCAATAACTGGGTCATGTGCACACATTCTGTTCTGGAGGTCAAAAGGCCGAGTTTCTGCAAACGTTGCAGTGGCCGGTGACCATGTGCCTTGATGCCATCATCAATCTCGCCTGCAGTTTCATGGACGTGGATGTGCACCGGGATGTCGAGCTCATCTGCCAGTGTCTGTAACTTTTGTAACGGGCCATCAGATACGGTGTAAGGTGCGTGCGGGGCAAATGCGGTGGTGATACGGGGATGATTCTGCAAGCGATCATGCAGCTCCAACCCCTTGGAAAAATACTCATCCGGACCCCTGGCCCAGACGGTCGGAAAATCGAGCATAATCAGGCCCAGACTGGCACGAATGCCAGCCTGTTCGGCCACAACAGCCGTCTGATCCGGAAAATAATACATATCATTGAAACAGGTGGTCCCTGTTTTCAGCATCTCGGCAATACTCAAACGACTGCCTGCACGGATGAATTCTTCATTGATCCAATGCGCTTCCAGTGGCCAGATGTGGTCATTGAGCCAGGCCTGTAAAGACAAATCATCCGCCACACCACGCAACAAACTCATGGCTGCATGGGTATGGGTATTGATAAAACCGGGAAATATGGCATGTTCGGGAAAGTCCACAGTTTCCCGGGAATCAATCGTAGCCGCTTGTGGTGTTGGCAGGATATCAACGATAACGCCAGCTGTGATCAAAAGGCTGTGATCTGGCAGCATTTGATTTTCGGCATCTACCGGAATCACCCACCCGGCATTGAGTATCAAATCGATATTTTTCATGGCGTAAAGATACAGGGTGTCAACGTCGGTGGCAACCGTCAGGAGGTGGTCTGTTGCGAGTACTTCAATTCCTTTTAATTCTAATTTAATGCCACTTGGAACTGTATTATCTGGTGCTTGATAAATGTATTTAATTGGGATTTGGATTACGGTGACAGTTTACTAAATACACATCAATTTTAATGTCCTGCCCCAAACCGCTAGTCAAACCTACGCGCTTTAGTGCAAGCCTATGGTCATGTTTTCCCGGCTTGTTGATGTTGCCTATCTCGCGGTGCAGATGGATACACTGGCCAGAACAGCCGTTTCCAGAATCATCGCATCCCAGAAAGAGAATTGATGTTCATCGACTGCATGCATGGTCATTTTCAAGGGTGTATTTGGGCAGTTCGTTAAAGACCAGCTGCAAATCATCATGGTAGACATGGCCATTTTCGTTGACCGCTACCGCAGTTGCTATTTCACAGATACCCTATATCGCAATTTCATATTATGGAAAGATCAAGTCCCGGAATATCGATAAAATCCCTCCGGTTTCGGGTAAGCAGGTGATAGCCATGTTGAATGGCCTGGCTGGCAAGCCACAAATCCTGCACACGGTAACGATGTTGTCTTCCCGCATGCTTGATGGCCGCGGCCAGCCCTCCGAAGATTTCACCGGTACCGTCATCAATAGTCAACAAAGGCTTGTTCTGCAACCGGCGCAGGGCCGCCAATCTTTTTTGGCGTATTGAGGCCTCCGTCGCAACCTCCGCACCGAATTTTAATTCGGCAATGGTTACTGGTGAGATAAATACGGGTGCTGTAACCGTGACGGAAGCGATATCACCGGGAGCAAGGTGGCCCTGTTCCACATCAATCCAGATGCAGGTGTCAATCAGGAACCCCATGGGTTGCGCACCTCCTCGCTGATTGCGCCTGCCGTGCTCTGGCTATCCTTAATCCAGTGTTCCGCCGCATCTTCCGGCAGGGTTCTGTACAGATCAGCCATAGCTTCAAGCGCTGTCTGTTGGCCGGGACCGGGAATGATGCGGGCGATTTGCCGATGGTTTCGCTCAATAATGTATTCTTCATGCGTGGTCATAATGCTATCCAGCACCTGGCGCAAATTCCTGGCAAGTTCTGTCGAAGTGATGTTTCGCATGGCAAGGCCTCTCTACAAAATATGATTTTATCATAGAATACATATTCAAAAAATCAAGCTCTAGCCTGCGCTATTCATGAATCGCCGTGATGATTGAATCGGGGCATCCATGCCCCTCTCCCTTCGGGCGCACTTCGTGCGTCCAAACGGCAA
>CAZTLH010000288.1:0-4167 GCA_964614335.1 uncultured Gammaproteobacteria bacterium | reverse complement strand
GGCCAAAGTCAGCTTTTCTGCAGTAGGCTTCCTATTCTCGGACAGGCTCCTAGGTCAGGCTTTCGGCAATCAAGTACTGATCTGTAAATCCGGTAATCTCTACCCGGACCAGAGATTTCGGTTTTGCCGACGTAGAAAGATGCACAGGCAAATAGTTAGCCAGTCGTCCTTTGGCAATACCATCACCTGCCGTTTGTTCGACCAATACCTGACAAATATGTCCCGGATAAAGTCCGAGCTGTGCAGTCAGGTTTTCCATACCCGCCTGTCTAATCTTTGCGGCACGTGTTTTTGCGCAGGCTTTATCGACCTGATTGGGTATCCTAGCAGCTGGCGTCCCCGGTCTCGGTGAAAAGCAAAAAGTATGTGGATAAACAATGCCATGCTCGATCACCATCTGCAGTGTATCCTGGTAGAGCTCATCGGTTTCCGTTGGAAACCCGGTCATGACATCAGCACTCAACAATAGATCAGGAACAGCTGCACGAAACTGTTGCAGGCGACGATCCACCAATGCTCGATCATAGCGTCGTTTCATACGTTTGAGGATCAGGCTATTTCCACTTTGCAGCGAAACATGCAGATGCGGACAGACACGGGGCTCTTCCTGCATCAGTTGACAAAGGTTATCACTGAGATGAGCAGGATCAATAGAACCAAGCCGGATCCTGAATTCACCTTCAAGCTGCAATATCTGCCGTAACAACAGGACCAGATCACCACGATCTTCTGACTGAAAATCTCCCAAATCAATACCGCAGAGGACGATTTCATGAAAGTCCTTCGCCACCAGTGATCGTATCTGATTCAGAATGCGGTCTTGTCGTTGCGAATGACTCGGACCCCGTGCGGTATGGATGATACAAAATGTACAGGACTGGTCGCAGCCCTGCTGAATTTGCACCAGCGCTCGGCTACGTTCACAATCAGTCAATAAATCGGCGGCCAGCCCAAGATCAGAATCGGGGAAATCCACATGAATCTGCTGTCGGGTATCAACCGGGCCATAAAGGACCGTATGCATATCGAGTTTGCGGGTATTACCAACAACATGATCCACACCTGGAATCGCCGCACAGGCATCGACGTCGATCTGGGCATAACAACCCGTCACTACAACCCTGGCCTGTGGATTACAGCGTATGGCACGTCTGACCATTTGCCGTGCTTGTCGATCAGCCTCACCGGTGACCGTACAGGTATTGATAATATACAGATCTGCCGTTTGGTCAAATGGAACTTTTTGCCAGCCATGATAGCTGAACTGCTGCATGATATGTGCAGATTCGAAGCTGTTGACCCTGCAGCCAAGCGTGGCCACAGCAACCCTCCCACCTAGGGGCTCAGCGACTGCTGTTGCTTTCAAACTCACTTCAATCACACTGCTCAGGCGATACTGAAACTCTCACCACAACCACAGGTTGCACTGACCCGGGGATTGTTAAATGTAAATGACGCCGACAATTCTTCCTGGCTAAAATCAATTTCGGTACCATCGACATAAGGCAGACTGGAAGTTTCGACTACTACCTTGACTCCTTGCGACTCAAACACCTGGTCCTGCTCTTCGATTTTCTCGGTTAATTCGACTGTGTAGGCGAAGCCGGAACAACCGCTGGTTTTTACACCAAAGCGCAGGCCCAGAGCCTGATTCGACTTTTCAAGATAACTTCGCACACGTTTTGCTGCTGCCGGTGTCAGTGAAATTGCCATATATACACTCCAGAATTACTCCAGTACGTTCAGCGTCCATTGTACAGAAGCTCCTGCGTTTACCCAAGCAGAGAAGATCTCAGCCTGGAGATCCTGTCAGAAACTCTATAACTAAGGGTTTGTTGGTTGATTCTGCTCGATTTTTGGCCCATTGGCCATCAAGCGAGAAAATAATCAGCGAATCCCAGGCAGAAGCTCCTGAGTCTCAACTTGCATTTTAAAGGTCCGTTGAGACAATGCCACCATCGAAAGAGAAGATACCCGCATGCCCCCTGTCTGCAGGGGCATACACTTGGATATGGGGCTTGATAAGGCATGATTCAACGCTGTCGGCGCAATCATTTGTCGATTGTCGAACAAGCAAGTGATGAAGACTGGGTAAGCAGTGGCCGACACCCGCCAGGGATCTGCCGATTCCTGACCAAAAGAACCAAAGGTTCACCTGCCTTTACGTTGCAACTGGTATTCGATTGCAGACAGGATGCCACGAAAAATATTCACATCATCCACCGACATTCCTGCCCGCACGAAGAGACGTCTGATTTTGCGAACCAGACGGCTCGAATTTGGGACCTTGATAAAATCAATCGCATGCAACACTTGTTCAAGATGAACAAAAAAACGCGCGATATTCTCAGCTGTAGCTGGCTGGTCCTCAGTATCAGTGGATGAGGACGAGACCGGCAGCGTCTGGCCAGTCATTGCCTGACGCAGTTCATACGTCATAATTTGCACCGCGCTGGCGAGATTCAGGGAATGAAATGCAGCATTGACCGGCACCGTAACATGGATGTTGGCTCGATCCAGCTCGGCATTGGACAACCCGCTATTCTCACGCCCAAAGAGAATGGCAACCTGACCTTGCTTCGCTGCCTGCCAGGCAGTCTGCATGGCCTGTCTTGGCTCCATAATCGGCCAGGCTACACTGCGTTGACGAGCAGAGGTGGCCAATACCATATGAACCCCATGCAGCGCTGCATCAAGATCCTGACAAACAACGGCGTGTCCGAGGACATGATCGGCACCGGTTGCCCGGGCGACGGCAACCTCACTCGGGAATATATCAGGCTCAACGAGGTACAGATGCTGAAATCCCATGGTCCACATCGATCTTGCCGTAGCACCGATATTCCCCGGGTGACTCGGTCGCATCAACACGATGCGAATGTTTTCAGCATAATCTGCGATGGTCCTGGCATCCACAGTTTGATCTTCAACCAATATGGACAAGAAAGTTACAAACTCCGTTAAAAATAAAAAACCAATGTTAATCAAATGCCGACAGACCCGCAGGAAGCGCTTTTGTTGTACAAATAAACCGCTCCCTCAACACCCACAAAGCCGCCATACAGGATATGATTGGCTCATTGACACCAAGCATTGAATTCTGGAGATTCACCCATGCATCCTTTTGTAAATACAGCGGTCAAGGCCGCCCGTCGTGCAGGCAATGTAATTGTACGACATCTGGACCGACTGGACCGAATCGATATTGAGAAAAAAGGCCTCCATGATTATGTCAGTGAAGTTGACCGCATGGCCGAAGCTGAAATACTGGCCATTATTCAACAAGCGTATCCTGATCATGCGGTCATTGCAGAAGAAAGCGGCCAACAAAGCGGCACAAAATATGAATGGATTATCGATCCACTGGATGGCACCACCAATTTCCTGCACGGCTATCCACAATTCGCCGTCTCAATCGCAGTACGCGAAGCAGACCGCATCACACATGGCGTAATATTTGACCCCTTGCGGAATGAATTGTTCACGGCTTCCCGAGGCGGCGGTGCCCGTCTCAACGACCGCCGTATTCGTATCAGCCATTGTCCCGATCTTGAATATTCACTGCTCGGAACAGGCTTTCCATTTCGTGACAAACTGTATCTGGATACCTGGCTTGACAGTTTTCGGGAGCTGCTGATCCAAACTAGTGGTGTGCGACGTGCCGGCTCTGCAGCACTGGATCTGGCCCACCTGGCTTGTGGTCGTTTTGATGGTTTCTGGGAATTCGGGCTGTCGATCTGGGATATCGCTGCCGGTTGTTTGCTTATTGAGGAGGCTGGCGGTCTGATCAGCGGACCCACCGGTGCCGCTGACTACCTGGACACCGGACACATTGTCGCCGGCAACTCACGTTTACACCCACAGATCCTGAAAATTATCCATGATCGGTTACCGGATGATTTTCATTAACTTCCCTCTCAGAATCATCACTGTGGATGACCTATCAAACTACACAATTATTGAGATATCGACCATTTATCACAGCAGTCTGATATCGTTATTGGAGCGACTTCGGGCAATTCTTTAAGAACGACGAAGATATTGCCAGACCGAGCGAACGGCCTGCCGAATCCTCTTCGGTCGTGGCCTCGCTAACCCAGAATTCGTCGATATTTTTTTCGCTCGATGGCCATTAATGACCAAAATCGTTCAAAACCTGTTAAATCC
>CAZTLH010000287.1:0-4172 GCA_964614335.1 uncultured Gammaproteobacteria bacterium | reverse complement strand
AAGCTTCAGTACCTGCTTTGCCCCTACATCGGCAATATCGTGGTGGGTGTGGAGTGTATGCACTGCTGGTACTGGGTAGCAGATTTCTGTGAAGATATCGGTGTGGATTTTATCCTGCGTCATGCCTTATACATGAAGACGATTCATGGCGGCAAAGCCAAAAATGATCGGATTGATTAACCGCCAAGGACCCCCGGTGTCAGGCGAATACGCCTAATCAGGTCTATCGAAAATGAACTGCTAGAGACCGTAGCCAATACCCTGTTAAAAAAGGAAATTGCCCTGATTACACGCAATAGGAAATTAATCGACATCCTGACAGAGATCGATATTCTCCAATACACTTTCCAAAGAAAGTACTATTTAACGCAGGATTGCCTGCAAAGGAATGGATAATGCGCAAAATGCTCATTCACCAAGTGATCACTCAATTTAGTCCTACAAACCCTGTTCTTAGTCCAGCAAGCCCTGCTCCCGATACCAGCGCGCAGTCAAACGTGCACCTTCCGCGAATTGTACTGCAGGCGAGAAAGCCAGTAATTCATGCGTTTTCGAGGGCGAGAAGGTAAAGCTTTTACGGAAAAAGTCCATTCTCCTACGGTGCAATGGAGGTTGAATGCCGAGGGGCCGCAGGGTTTTTTCCAGGACCACGGCGGCCGTCATAAATGGCCATAAGGGTACATGCAAACGTGGCACCTGTTTGTCCAGCGCAGCCCCGATGGCATCCGCCATCTGGCGCGTACTGACCGGATCGGGGCCAGGCATCACAAACACCTCGCCACGCGCCGCCGGCGTATCGGCGGCCTTGAGAATGCCCCGGATCAAATCTTCAACATAGATCAGATGATGCAGATTATCCCCTTTGCCGATAACAAAAAACATGCCCTTGTTGATGGCCTTGAACAACTTCAGCAGACGCCGGTCTCCTGGTCCATAGGTCTCGGAAATTCGCACCACCACCAGCGGCAGACGGTCGGCATAGGACAAGGCCAGTTGCTCACCATCCCGTTTGGTCACACCATAGATGTTATCCGGATTCAATGGTGACTGTTCATCAATGACACCATCAAGAATGCCATAAACCCCGATGGTGCTGCCATGAACAAATTGTTTTACCCCGGCACGTACTGCCGCTTCCAGGACGGCCCGGGTACCTTCAATATTGACGGTGCGAAAATGTGCATCCGGGACATTGGCTTCATGTTGTGCTGCGGCCAGATGCACCACCAGATCTACACCTTCAAACCAGTTCTGATGTTGTCCGATCTGATCCAGCGCCGCCAGATCCACGGCAACACCGGCTGCATGCAATGCTTGAATATTGTTTTCTTCCGCCGGGGTATTGGCCTGACCGAGTACGTGTACCGTGTCACCACGCTGCTGACAAAACAGGGCCAGACGTGAGCCGATAAAGCCGGTACCACCGGTAATCAATACATTCATAGTCAATCCTGGAGAAATGGCTGCTTACTGCAGCTCTCGCAGTGTCAGTTTTTCATATTGCTGCAGGGTCCGTGAAATTTCCTGCTGCTGCCGAGCAGGAGACCAATCCAGTTCCTGGGCCAACAGCACCGCTGTTTGCTCCAGTGCCGGTCGACCCGGAAATTCACCTGAACCCATGTCGGTACGACGCATAACGACATCATCGAGATGCCTTACCATCTCCTGCTTCGCCACATAGCAGACCTCGCTGACGAGGGTGTTGGTGCCGGTAATGGGCTCCAAACCTTGCGATGCTGGTGCGGATGACAACACATTTGTATACTCACTGCCATAATTTTGCACAATACCCGTCATGATGTCGGTCTTAACCGCAGGATAATCCGCAACAGCTTGCCGTGTCAGTGCCGTGATATCATCGATATCGCCGCCAAACAACCGTTGACTCGCCGTGGCACCCGCCGGGGCTTTACGTTGCAATTTTTTAACCACCAGGTTGATTGCATCGACCGCATCCACCCGGGCCGTGGTGTAACGCACACCGATCAGGGTAACCAGACCCTGTATGCGATGCGTTTTCCAGTGATCCAGCATTCTGGAACGTTTGCCATAACTCAGATTAATCTGTTCCGGCGCATTTTCACCAAACAGCACCTGTCCGGCATTCCATAAATTCACATCATCACGGGTCAATTGCCGAGCAGGATAGGCGAAATTAATCTCATCGAGAAAGCCATCGAGATCCTCCGGGGTCACCCGCACGTCATCAGCTGCACCATGATCGACCACATGCCAGACACCAACCAGTGAATAATGCCGCCAGGGCACGATAAACAGATGTCGTGCGCTACGACTGAGAATGGCATCGGGATCCCGGGTACGCCCTTCTGCCGCCAGAGCACAGGGTGAATCAAATATACGGGGCACAATAAAGCAGGCATCCCGCGAGAATGTACTGGGTTTGGCGGGTTGCAAACCGCCGGAGTGACCGAGCAGGGCTTCGGACCAGCCACCGGAAGCATTCAGTACTGTTCGGGCCTGGATGGTAAAACGGTCGTCTGTCAGCTCATCGACAACATCCACACCGTTGACTTGTCCTGCTGCAGAAAGTATTTTTTCTGCCCGCACATAATTTGCGGCACATAGCCCTGCAGCGACCGCTGAATGCAAAAAAGCCAGTACCAGACGTGGGGTGTTATACATCTGGCCATCATAAAATTTCGCAGCCCCGGTCAGGCCTTTTTTTTCCAATCCCGGAAAATCGGCCAACACCTCATCACGACCGAGAAAACTGCCGGCAGGGACCTGACGTGCCGGATCACCAACACCACGATTACGATCGAGGGTCAAATAATCATAGAGCTTGACGCCCACGCCAAGAAACTCCTTGCCCTCCTTGCCATGGCCATACGTCGGGACTACGACGGGCAGTGGTTTC
The DNA here is from genome assembly GCA_964614335.1 of uncultured Gammaproteobacteria bacterium. GTDB lineage: Bacteria > Pseudomonadota > Gammaproteobacteria > Arenicellales > DRJH01 > DRJH01. The sequence goes on along the minus strand of CAZTLH010000287.1, from coordinate 1,294 downwards.
ACCAGATGGGGCGCGATTTGCAGCAAAATTTTACGCTCTTTAGCCGAGTGTCGTAAGCGGTAGACATCTCCATGTTGCAGATAACGTATGCCACCATGCACCATCTTGAAACAATTGGCCGATGCCCCGTGACCAAAATCCCGGGCCTCGATCAGTGCCACATCAAGCCCGCGCAATACCGCATCCCATGCGGCACAGGCGCCAAAAATCCCGCCGCCAATGACCACAAGATCAAACTTGTGGCTCGACAAACGATTCAGGTCACGTGGTAACGATTCAGTCATCTTAACGCCCTTCCCTACCTGAGCGGTGTGGCTTGCGTGTATCCCCGGGAGCATACGGGTTGTCACTGTTACGGACCTGCAGACGAACCCTCGTACCATCCAGATGGAATTCACGGGTGAAGTAATTGGACAGATAACGCAAATAATGCCCTGGCAAGTGATCCAGTTGATTGCCGTGGACGATCACCAGTGGCGGATTTTTTCCACCCTGATGGACATATTTCAAACGAATCCGGTGTTTGCCTACCAGCGGTGGCGTTCGTATTTCGGTCGCTTTGGCCAAAAACCGGTTCAAGGCGCCGGTACCCAGATCCTTGTTGGCAGAGGCATAGGCGGTCATCACAGCCGGCATAATCTGATCCACACCGGAACCATGTAACGCCGATATCATCCGCGGTTTGAGATAATTCAGAAATGGCAGACGGCGGTCAATAGCGCGACGCAGGTCAGTACGTTGTCTGGCCGACAATCCATCCCACTTGTTGACCACCAGCACAATAGCCCGCCCCGAACGCTCGACCAGACCCGCGAGTGCTGCATCCTGGTCGACCACACAATCACGGGCATCGAGCAGCAATAATGTGACATCAGCCGCATCGACAGCCTGCATGGTTTTGACCACTGATAGCTGCTCCAACTGGTCGTTAATACGACCGCGTCGGCGAACACCCGCGGTATCGATCAGCTGGCAGGTTTGATCTTGCCAGACAAATGGAATACGAACGCTGTCCCGGGTTGTACCCGGCTGGTCGTATACCACGACCCGGTTTTCACCCAGCAACATATTGGTCAATGTTGATTTTCCTACATTAGGTCGACCCACCATAGCAATCACAGGATGACCATCATGCTCTTTTTCTGCTGTTTCCGGTTGCGCAGGCAATACCGATTTAACCAGCGCCGAAACCCCATCACCCTGCATGGCCGATATCCTTATCGGCATACCCAGGCCCAGGACATGAAAATCTGCTGCGGCAGCGGCTTCGGTCAGGCCTTCTGCCTTGTTAACC
>CAZTLH010000286.1:0-4175 GCA_964614335.1 uncultured Gammaproteobacteria bacterium | reverse complement strand
AAGCTGCAGAATATTGGCTACAGTTCCGATTTGAAATATGGCCTCTGGTGATGGATCGTCGTCTGTTGCATCCAACTGTGCAGCCAATACAATTTGCTTGTTATCGGCCATCGCCAGATCGAGCGCTTCAATCGACTTGCTGCGACCAACGAAAAGCGGGATCACCATATGCGGGAACACCACCACATCCCGCAACGGGAGCAGTGGTAACACTCGGGTCGGTTGCAAAACTTCCGGGCTTTCCTGGTCAGTCATCAATTTTTCCTGGTTGGTGTTGGCTGAATACGGCCTGCCGATTATTGATGCAAGACAACATCTAGACAGTAACTACAGAACTGTTCCTTTATGGGGATACCAGCGACGGGTTTCAAGACTATCAGCAAATCAGGGGGTATTCCATACAGAATCTATAGCGGTATCTGACTACATGCAGACCTGATGCGATTACGCCTTGGCGTTATGTCGCTCCGCATCCTCGTAGATGTATAACGGACGGGCACCTTCTGCAATAACACTGGGCTCGACGATTACTTTTTTGATGCCATCGAGAGATGGCAATTCATACATCGTATCCAGCAGGGCATTCTCAAGAATCGAGCGCAATCCTCGCGCACCGGTTTTACGTTGCATGGCCTTTTTAGCTATAGTACGCAAGGCATCATCGCGGATTTCAAGATCGACATCTTCCAGCTCAAACAGGCGGCCGTATTGTTTAACCAGTGCATTTCTGGGTTCCACCAGGATCTGCACCAACGCATCTTCATCAAGCTCCTCGAGAGTCGCGACGATTGGCAGCCGACCAACGAACTCCGGGATCAAACCATATTTAATCAAATCTTCCGGCTCGATGCTTTTCAGTATTTCCCCAAAATTTGATTCTTTGTCCTTGCTGCTGATTTCTGCTGAAAATCCGATACCACCGGTTTCTTTTCGATCACAAATAATTTTACCCAGACCGGAGAACGCTCCACCACAAATAAACAGGATATTCCTTGTGTCTACCTGCAGAAATTCCTGCTGTGGGTGCTTACGCCCACCTTGTGGAGGAACAGACGCAATCGTGCCTTCAATCAGTTTTAGCAGGGCCTGTTGTACGCCCTCACCGGAGACATCGCGGGTAATGGACGGATTATCTGACTTGCGTGAAATTTTATCGATTTCATCAATATAGACAATACCAAGCTGCGCCTTGTCGACATCATAATCACATTTTTGCAGCAATTTCTGGATAATGTTTTCGACATCCTCACCGACGTAGCCTGCCTCGGTCAAGGTTGTGGCATCTGCGATGGTAAATGGTACATTCAACTGTTTGGCCAGGGTCTCAGCCAGCAGAGTTTTGCCGGAACCGGTGGGACCAATCAACAAAATATTGCTTTTGGCTATATCTACCTCATCTTCAGCTGTTGCATGTTCGATTCGTTTATAGTGATTATAGACGGCAACTGAAAGAATCTTTTTGGCACTGTCCTGACCAATGACATAGTCATTAAGAATCGCCTTGATATCACTGGGCTTGGGAAACTTGGTCTTGCCTCCCTGCTCATCTTCTTCCTTGACTTCTTCACGAATGATGTCATTGCAAAGACCGACGCACTCATCACAAACAAAAACCGATGGGCCTGCAATCAGCTTTCTGACCTCATGCTGACTCTTGCCGCAAAATGAGCAATACAGGAGTTTGCCACCTTTACCATCGTTTTTGTCATCCGCCATGACGAAACCTCGTACTTCGAAAAGTTATTACTAAATACAACACGCTATACCCGTAACTCTACACCATTGGACAATTTTTACCACTGAAAGGTGCGGCCTGGAAGACAACAAAACAAGATTATTTTTCATTCACTGTCGTTCTTTTTTCCAGAATAGTATCAATCAACCCGTATTTGACCGCCTCCTGGGCACTCATAAAATTATCGCGTTCGGTGTCATCAGCAATTTTTTTAATATTCTGGCCACTATGATTTGCCAGAATCTGGTTCAGACGATCCCGCAGTTTCAGGATTTCCTGGGCGTGAATATTGATGTCAGTCGCCTGACCCTGAAAACCTCCCAGTGGCTGGTGTATCATGACTCTTGAATTTGGCAAGGCAAAGCGTTTATCTGCAGCGCCACCAGTCAACAGCAAGGCGCCCATACTGGCAGCCTGGCCAATACAAACTGTCGAAACATCCGGCTTTACAAATTGCATGGTGTCATAAATCGCCATACCGGAGCTGACCACCCCTCCCGGGCTATTGATATACAGATGTATGTCTTTGTCCGGGTTTTCAGATTCCAGAAACAATAATTGCGCAACAATCAAATTTGCCATATGGTCTTCAATCTCGCCTACCACGAAGATAACCCGTTCCTTCAGCAGGCGGGAATAAATATCATAGGCCCGCTCGCCTCTTCCGGTAGTTTCCACCACCATCGGGACCAATCCGACATTCCGCGGCCGGCTGCTGCTCGGCATTTGCTCTGTATTTGACACGTTATGGTTTTTCCTGGTATTCAGTGTAAATTCATCAATTCTGGACGATTTCAAGCTAGCTCAACATCACATTTACGCTGCCTTGGCGGCCATGAATTCAGAAAAAGGAGTATCAACCTCTTCTATATCGGCCTCTTCGAGTAACTTTTCAATCACCTGGTCTTCCATCACCATGGCTTCAATCTGGGCCAGGCGATTTTTATCCTTATAATGCCAGGCAACAAACGCTTCAGCATCTTCGTAATTTGCCGCCATACCTTGTAGACGGGAACGAATACGATCGGCATCAACCTTCAGATCATTGGCCTGAATGATTTCTCGCAGAATCAAACCCAGACGGACTCTTCTACCGGCCTCTTCGGCAAAAGCTTCAGGCTTTGGTGCCTGTGAAGCTTTCATCCCGGCCCGTTCCATTTCCTGCTGACTGGATTGTGCAATTCGTCCTTGCTCTTCTTCTACCAGGCGACGCGGGACTTCAATGGGGTTCAAATCCAGCAACACCTGCATGACACGATCACGCATGGTTTGCCGGAGTCGTTCATCATATTCTCGCTGTAAATTATCATTGACTTCCTGACGCAATGTATCCAGCTGACCATCTTCAACACCAAATAGATGTACAAAGTCTTTGTCCAGTTCTGGCAATTCTGGGCGCTGAACTTCTCGCACCTTAACTGCAAATTTTGCTAGCTTGCCGGCAACTTCCTGACCCTGATAATCTTCGGGGAAACTGACTTCAATGGTTTTTTCATCCCCAGCGGCCAGACCGACAAGCCCATTTTCAAGATCAGGTAATACCTGCCCGGCTCCGATTTCAATCTCATAATTCTCGGCGTTGCCACCTTCAAACTCGACACCATCGATTGCTCCGGTGAAGTCCACCAACAGCTTGTCACCCTGCTCAGCTGCAGCCTCATTCGTATGCCATGTACGTCGCTGCTTGCGTATGGTCTCTATCGTTTTATCGATATCCGCATCGGCAATTTCACAGACCGGCTTTTCCAGTTTGGTGCCCTTGAGTTGTAAAACAGGAACGCTCGGATAGATATCAAAGTCAGCGATGAATTCGAGGTCTTGTCCACGTCCTATTTTAACCGGTTCAATTTCAGAACCCCCGGCAGGAAACAACTCTTCCTGCTGCAACGCTTTTTTTAGATGACTTTCGATCAACTCACCCGCTGCTTCCTGAGCGGCCTGTTTACCAAAGCGGCTTTCCAGTATTTTACGCGGCACTTTACCTGGTCTGAACCCCGGCAAGCGAACTGAACCGCTAATTTGTTGCAGCCGGCTGACTATAGCCTTTTCAAATTCATCTGCAGAGACTACAACAGTCATTTTGCGTCTGATTTCACCGACCTTTTTCAACGATACTTGCATCCAATCTGTCTCCATAGACATGTATTATTGATTCGTTACCACCATGGCTCACAAGCCACCAAATCATTCTTCAAGCTTTATTACAAACCCACCGTTGGTCAGATGAATAAAGCCCAAGATTTGATCCTGAACATTGGTGCGAAAGGGGAGACTCGAACTCCCACGGGTTTCCCCACTGGCACCTAAAGCCAGCGCGTCTACCAATTCCGCCACTCTCGCAACGAGTCCTGACAACATTTATATCCATTTCATGAAAATAGTAGTTCATGAAAAAATAATCCGGCATTTTACTCTAAACAAGAGGCGAACTGTGCCATAG